>NZ_JBSGZP010000136.1:0-13236 GCF_053611065.1 Streptomyces sp. NPDC054840 | reverse complement strand
GTGTGTCCCCGTCGGCCCGCTGCCCGATGCTGTGAGCGGTGGACGCCGGTCAGGCGTCGACCTTCTCCATGACCTCGTCCGAGACGTCGAAGTTGGCGAAGACGTTCTGCACGTCGTCGCTGTCCTCCAGCGCGTCGATCAGCTTGAAGATCTTGCGCGCGCCCTCTTCGTCCAGCTCGACCTGCATGGTGGGCAGGAAGTTGGAGTCGGCCGAGTCGTAGTCGATACCGGCGGCCTGGAGCGCGGTACGGACCGCGACCATGTCGGTGGCCTCGCTGATGATCTCGAAGCTCTCGCCGAGGTCGTTGACCTCTTCGGCGCCCGCGTCGAGCACCGTCTCCAGGACGTCGTCCTCGGAGAGCTCGCCCTTGGGCAGCAGGACGACACCCTTGCGGTTGAACAGGTACGAGACCGAGCCCGGGTCGGCCATCGAGCCGCCGTTGCGGGTCATGGCGACACGCACGTCGGACGCGGCACGGTTGCGGTTGTCGGTGAGGCACTCGATGAGCACCGCGACGCCGTTCGGGCCGTAGCCCTCGTACATGATCGTCTCGTAGTCGGCGCCGCCGGCTTCGAGACCGCCGCCGCGCTTGACCGCGGAGTCGATGTTCTTGTTCGGGACCGAGCTCTTCTTGGCCTTCTGGATGGCGTCGAAGAGCGTCGGGTTGCCATCGATGTCGGCACCGCCCATACGGGCCGCGACCTCGATGTTCTTGATCAGCTTCGCGAAGAGCTTGCCGCGCTTGGCGTCAACCACGGCCTTCTTGTGCTTCGTCGTAGCCCATTTAGAGTGGCCGGACATCTGCCTGTCTCCTTCGCGTCACCAACAATGTTCGCCTCAGATCCTACCGGGACGCCGTTACAGCCCCGCGCGCACCATGTCGACGAAGTACGCGTGAACGCGGTCGTCTCCGGTCAGCTCGGGGTGGAACGAGGTGGCGAGGACATTGCCCTGTCGCACGGCGACGGTGTGGCCGTCGTACGTGGCGAGCACCTCGGCGGCGGCGCCGACGGACTCGACCCAGGGGGCGCGGATGAAGACGCCCTCGACCGGGCCGTCCGCTATGCCCGCGAAGTCGATCTTCGCCTCGAAGGACTCGTTCTGGCGGCCGAAGGCGTTGCGGCGGACGATCATGTCGATGCCGCCCAGGGTCTCCTGGTCCTCACGGCCGTCCAGGAGCTTGTCCGCCAGCATGATCATGCCGGCGCAGGTGCCGTACACGGGCATGCCGGCCGCCACCCGCTCGCGCAGCGGTTCCAGCATGCCGAACAGCACGGCGAGCTTCGACATGGTGGTGGACTCGCCGCCGGGGATCACCAGGGCGTCGACCTCGGCGAGCTCCTCGGGACGCCGGATCGGCCTGGCCACGGCGTCCGCCGCGGCCAGGGCGATCAGGTGTTCCCGTACGTCGCCCTGGAGAGCCAGGACACCGATCACGGGGGTGTTCGTCATGACCGATTACCAGCCGCGGTTGGCGTAGCGCTCGGACTCGGGGAGGGTGTCGCAGTTGATGCCGACCATGGCCTCGCCCAGGTTGCGGGAGGCGTCCGCGATGATCTTCGGGTCGTCGTAGAAGGTGGTGGCCTTCACGATGGCGGCGGCGCGCTTGGCCGGGTCGCCCGACTTGAAGATGCCGGAGCCGACGAAGACGCCCTCGGCACCGAGCTGGCGCATGAGCGCGGCGTCGGCGGGGGTGGCGACACCACCGGCGGAGAACAGCACGACGGGGAGCTTGCCGAGCTCGGCGACTTCCTTGACGAGCTCGTACGGGGCGCGCAGCTCCTTGGCGGCGGCGAACAGCTCGTTGTTGTCGTAGCCGCGCAGGCGGGCGATCTCGTTCTTGATCTGGCGCAGGTGGCGGACGGCCTCGACCACGTTGCCGGTGCCGGCCTCGCCCTTCGAGCGGATCATGGCCGCGCCCTCGGCGATGCGGCGCAGGGCCTCGCCCAGGTTGGTGGCGCCACAGACGAAGGGGGTGGTGAACGCCCACTTGTCGGAGTGGTTGACCTCGTCGGCCGGCGTCAGGACCTCGGACTCGTCGATGTAGTCGACCCCGAGGGACTGCAGGACCTGGGCCTCGACGAAGTGGCCGATGCGGGACTTGGCCATGACCGGGATCGAGACGGCCTCGATGATCTCTTCGATCATGTTGGGGTCCGACATGCGCGCGACGCCGCCGTCCTTGCGGATGTCGGCCGGGACCCGCTCCAGGGCCATGACCGCCACGGCACCGGCGTCCTCGGCGATCTTCGCCTGCTCGGCGTTGACCACGTCCATGATCACGCCGCCCTTGAGCTGCTCGGCCATGCCGCGCTTGACGCGCGAGGTGCCGATCGCCGACTCGGCGGACTGGGGGGAGGTGGGAAGCGTGCTCACGGATTGACCTCACTCGAAAGGAAGACGGGGTACTGCTCGTACTACTCGGCTGAGGAAACCCCAGGGGACCAGTCCACTACAAGGGCCAATGTGGAGCCTGTGGCTCCTTGACTTGTCCCTCGCGGCCCTTGGAAGCCCCGAGGGGGGTGCCCTGCGGACAAGACACGCCCTGGCCGTCTCTTCCGGATCTTGCCGGGCCCGGCCCGCCCGGCACGGCCCCTCGCCTCGTTGTCGGGACACCCCGAGTACGTCCGGTACACGGGCGCCCCTCCGCCTTGCGAGGCACCGCACCGGACGACCCGGGCTCACCCGACAAGATCCGGAAGAGACGGCCTAGACCGGCCGCTCTGCAAGATCCACCGGAGGCTCGTCGTCCATTTCGAAGGCGAGCGGGAAGGGCGCGTGCCCCGCCAGTCTGAACCAGCGGACCTTGCGATGCCTGCGCAGCGCGCGGGCGGCCCGTACCGAGTCGTTGAGGAAGCGCCGCGCCATCGGCACCCGGCGGACGGCCGCCGCCAACTCCTCCGTGGCCTCCGCCCCGCCGGGGGCCGCCTTGAGCACGTCGACCTGGTCGGCATCGGCGAAGACCGCCCGCAGCGCCTGGCTGAGCTCGCTCTCCGCCACCTCACGGTGGTCCTCCTCGGCCTGCCGGGCGGCGTGCGCGGCCTCGTACAGCACCAGGGAGGAGGCGGGGTCGAGCACCCCGGAGGTGGCCACCTCCAGCACGACGGAGGCCCGCCGCACGAGCTGGGCGTCGAGCGCGGCCCGCGCGGCGTCCATCCGCGAGTGCAGCCGGTCGAGCCGGCCGGCGGTCCAGCTGAGGTAGACCCCGATGACTCCGAGAGCCAGGGCGATCCAGACAAGGGTTTCGATCACGCTGCGCGACCCTACCCGTTCGGACAGGCCCCCTCCGAGTCGGACCTGCTCACGTCCGGCGCAGGCAGCGGTCCACCGCCGCCTCGATCTCCCGGGGTCCCGTCACGGCCGGTGCGTCGGCACTCCAGTGCGGGCGGGCCGCTCCGAGTTTGGCAGCCAGTTCCAGACATAGTCTGCGCCGCTCGCCCGCGTCGTCCGTCCCGGCGATGCGCCGCCCCCAGCGCACCGTGTCGACCACGGCGGATTTCATCGCCTCGTAGTCGAGGTAGAAGTCGAGGCCGGCCTGCCAGCCTTCGCGGCACTCATCCGGCGCCGTCCGTTCCCATGCCGCCGTCAGCGCCCGCCGTTCGGCCGGTGTGCAGGACACTTTGTGAAGGTGGTCGGCGAGGTCGTAGACGGGATCCCCCCAAAGGGCGAGCTCCCAGTCGAGAAGGGCCACATGCCCGTCCTCAGCCATGATCATGTTCTTCCGGTGGATATCCGCGTGCAGCAGGCGGAAGGGGCGCCGGGCCAGTCGGCGCGCCCGGACGGCGAGCCCTTCACAGGGGTCGTCCGGGACTCCCAGGGCCTCGTAAAGGTCGCGCACCGCCGCATCACCCCGGTGCCGGACGGTACGGACGAGAGCCAGGAGCAGCTCAGCGAAGCCAGACGTGTCACCGTCCTCCGGCCAGCCGGGCGGCGTCGGAGGAAGCGCGGAGGCCGGGACCCGCAAGAGGGTCGCGAAGAACCCCTCGACGGCCTCCAGTACTGCGTCCGGCAGCGGTTTGCCGTCCGGGGCGAGCTCGTCGACACGCCGTCCGGGAATGTATTCGTGGATCTGGAAATCGGGATTCCGGGCGGCGTGCAGAAGGCGTGGAGCAGCTGGTACGTACCCGTCGATCGCTGCCAGGAGTTCGGCCTCGGACCAGCAGGTGAGGTCCATGGGCTCTGCTTCGGCGGACCGGATCCGGACGAGCACCGGGCCGGCTTCGGTCGGCACACGCACATTCCGGTTGTAGAAGCCGGCCAGGGCCGTGCGCCGGGTGGCGGCCCGCTCGTACAGCTCGAGGGCGTCCATGGCTATGCCTCCCACCAGGGAGCGAGGATGTCAGCGACCCGCTCCGAGGTCAGATCCGGGGGCGAGCCCCACATCGGTCGGGCGGCGTTCACCTTCTTCGCGAGGCGTCCGATGAGGAAGTCCCGCTCCGGTTGTGTGGCGGCGGCGAGCTGTTTCGAGTAGCGGACCGTATCGACGATGGCCGATTTGATCCGCTCGTGTGCCACGTAGAGATCCAGGTCGTCAGACGGACCGGCCGTGTACGGGGCCGGCAGCATCTCGCGCCACCGTTCGAACACCGCGGCCCGCTGGTCCTCCGGGTAGTCCATCTTGTGGAAGTGGATCCCGATCTCGTACATCGGGTCACCCCAGAGCGCCAGCTCCCAGTCGAGGAACCAGGTCGCGCCGTCGGCGACGATCATGTTCTTGCGGTGGAGATCGGCGTGGAGAACGGCGAAGGGCCGGGAGGTCAGGGTGTCCCACCTCGACTCCACCACGCCCAGCGGGTCGGCCGGGATGCCGAGCTCCGCGAACACCTCCCGGTAATCCGCCCCGTACGTCGAATGGACGTCCCGGGTGAGCCCTGCCAGCAGGCGTCCGAAGCCGCTGCTGTCACCCGCAGCCGGCCAGTGGTCCGGGACCTCAGGGGCCTTCTCCTGAGGAATCCGCACCAGCTGGTCCATGAGCGTCACCACATCGGCCAGCACGTTGTCGGGTACGGAGGTGCCGCGGGGCGAAAAACTGTCGAGAACCCGGCCCTCGATGAAGTGGTGGACCTGGAAACGGGGCCGTTCGGAAACGTGGCGCAGCTCGGGCACCCTGCCGACGTACGGCCGGATACGGGCGAGGACCTCTTCCTCACGCCACAGGCGCACATCCATCACGTCAGCGGCCGCCAACGGGATCCGTACGTTGACCTTGCCGTCCGGCGTCGGCACGCCCACGTTCCGGTTGTAGTAGCCGGCAGCGGCTTCGTCCGCCGCCAATGCCCGGCCGTACAGTTCCAACCACGTCACGAGCCCACCTCGATGAACATCGACAGGACGCCTTCCGTCCGCTGGTGGAGCGCCTCCGCCCCACCGGGGATCCGGAGCAGGGGGAGGGCCCTTTCGGCCAGCGCAATGATCTCCTGATCGGCCAGGCCGGTGCGCTCGGCCGCTCGGTGTATGGCCAGGATCAGCGAGGGATAGACCTGGCAGATCTCGAATTCGCGGGCAGCGTGCAGCAGCGTGCGCCGTGTCGCTTCCAGGTCTCCCCGCCGCAGGAGCAGGAATGCCCGGAACATGTCGGCCCGGGCCCGTCCCGAGCGGTATCCGGCCCGATCGAGGGCGACGTAGGCGTTCTCGAAGGACTGCTCCGCCCGGTCCAGCTGGCCCAACCGGATCTGTGCGATACCCATTGCGGTGTAGACCTTGCCGATCTCGTGCTGCGCGCCGAGGTCGCTCTGGACCACGAGGGCCTCCCCCGCCACGGTGACGGCCGCGTCGGGATCGGTGAAAGCGAGCAGCTCGGCCCGGTTGGTCCGGATGTTGGCGAGTCCGATGACGCTGCCGGCCGCGCGGTACTCCTCCTCCGCCTGGACCATCAGTTCCTCAGCCCGGCCGAAGTCCATCAGGAACCGGTGACCGAGGTGCATCAGCCGCTTGAGATCGCCCCGGACCACCCGCTCCTCGGGGGCGCTGAGCCCGTGGACCTCTTCGGCCAAGGCGAAGGCTCCCGCGAAGTCTCCCTGCCACATCCTGATGTCTGCCACGCACAGACCGGCCGAGGTCCTGGCTTCCCCTTCGTGCTCCTCCCAGACCTTCTCGAAGATCCGGGCGGCCAGGCTGCTCTCCCCGGCGATCCTCCGGGCGTTGGCCCCGGCCAACGCCAGTCTGGCGTCGACCACGGACCGTACCGGGGCCTCACCCGCCGCGGTGAGCGCTACGGCTGCGTTGGTATCGCCCAGTTCGAGCTTTCCCTCGGCGTCGAGGCAGTCGGCGGTGTCCCGGATACCGGAGAGGTGGGCGTCCCCCCGCTCCTCGGCCGTAGGGGACCCCAGGTAGTCCCTGAGGTCCTTGACCATGCCGTCGACCGCCTGTCGGCTGCTCATGCCGATGGCCCGGTCGGCGTGTCTCAGGATCCGCTCGGGTGACAGGTTCCCCGCGTGCAGACCGTGGTAGACCGCTTCGCGGAGCGGCGAGGAGCGGGCCACCCCCGCACTTTCCGTCCCGCCCTCCAGCCGGTCCGCCAGTCGTTCCCAGTGCTCGCGGAGCACGGAATGGGCGTGCTGCCGGACCGTCGGCGGGAGGTGCGCCTGCAGCGCCGCGATCATCAGCTGGTGGAGCCGGAACCAGCCCTGGGGCAGGGGGTACGCGAACGAGTACGCGGTCAGCGACTCCCAGGTCAGCAAGTTCGCGGGGAGGTCGAAACTCCTGCCGATGACCCGGAACACTTCCAGGTCGAATGTGCGCGCGATGCTGAGCAGCTCCAGGATCCGCACCTCGTCGGGCGCCACGTGCTGGAGAAACCGTTGGACGATCTCTTCGGACGTCCCGGGGTCCTCGGTCAGGTCGGGATTCTGGAGGTGGGTGTCCACCGCGAGGTGCAGGTAGAAGGGCACCCCCGCGCTCGCTTCGGCGATGGACCGCTGCCGGGGGATCTCCGTGATGCCTCCCTGCGCGAGCAGGTCGAGGCGGGCGGCCATCGGCAGGCCACCGACCAGCGCCTTGCGGATCACCGTCCCCCAATCGCTGTCGTACGCCTCCCAGGGCAGTGCCTCCCGGCTGGCCAGCACGGTCAGCCCGCCCTCCAGCTGCCCGAGGAGATCGCGTAGCCAGGCGTCGCTGGCGAAGCTCCGTCCACCAGGCAACGGAGTGGGGACCATGGCCTCATAGGCATCCACGTACAGCGTGTAGGACCGCTCCGCCGCCGACTGGCGCATTTCTTCGGCGAACAGGTACGTCACCGCGTGGCCGAGTTCGGCGTTCGAGAGGCTGTCGAGTTCCTGGAGCGTCGTGTCGGCCTCGATCCGCTGACGGCGCTGCCTGTTCTTCATCGCGCGTCCGGTGAGCCGCACGAGACCGGCCGCGGTCCCGAAGACCGGTAGCCCCATGGCGTCGTCCAGGATCTTCGAAAGCACCTCGCTCTCCTCGGCGAACGGCGTGTTCCTGCGGTCCATCTGCAGCTGGGGATGCACGCGTTGCCAGAGCACGGCGTACGCGATGTCGAAGCGGTCGAACTTCACGCCCTGCGCCCCGAACTCCGTACGCAGGACGGCCAGCGCGTCCTCCTGCTGCCGCAGTGTGGGCAGCTGCAGGTCCAGCCGGGCCGTGCGGAAGGATTCGGGCGTCCGCTGCCGTAACTCCTGGAGGAGGCGCGATTTCCCGATTCCCCCGATGCCGACGATGTTGAGGATCCTGGGGCGGGCCGTGATCTCCCGCAGTTCCTCGTCGTACACGGCGAGGAGTGCCTCGCGGTTGAAGAACTGTCGCTGCAGTGCCGAGACGCGCCGGTAGCGCGGCCTGATGGACATGGCGGATCCCCCCGATTCCTCTACGGCCCGAGGCGAGACTACCTCTTTGCGAGAGGCCCGCACCTGATGAATTCCCTGCCGAACAGGCAAGTGACACACGTCAGTTCGCGAGAAGAACCGGGCCGGACCGGACCGGAGGGACCGGCCCGACCCGACCGGTCAGGAGGACGTGGGGTCCTTCGCGAAGCCGAGGCGGGTGCGGAGCGGGACGCGTTCGTCCGCGGCCACCGCCGCCGCGCCGTCCGTCACCGTTTCGTAGACGGCCAGGATGTCCGCGCCGACCGTGGACCAGTCGAAGCGGCGGACGTGCGCCGAGCCACGGGCGCTCAGTTCGGCCCGGCGTTCCGGGTCCCGCAGCAGGGTGACGGCCGCCGTCGCCAGGGCGTCGGCGTTCTCGTTGGCGAAGAGGTCGCCCGCCCCGCCCTGGTCCAGGACCTGCGCGAAGGCGTCCAGGTCCGACGCGAGGACCGCCGCGCCCGCCGAAAGGGCCTCGACCAGGATGATGCCGAAGCTCTCGCCGCCGGTGTTCGGGGCGACATACACGTCGACGCTGCGCAGCAGCCGCGCCTTGTCCTCGTCCGAGACCATGCCGAGGAATTCGACCCGCCTGCGCAGTTCCGCGGGCAGGGAGGCGACCGCCTCCTCCTCGTCGCCGCGGCCCGCCACGAGCAGCCGTACGTCCGGGCAGGCCTCCACGATCCTGGGGAAGGCCGCCATCAGCACCGGCAGGCCCTTGCGGGGCTCGTCGATCCGGCCGATGAAGCCCAGGGTCTGCCCGGACCAGTCCGGGTTGGGTTCGGCCTTGGCGAAGAAGTCCACGTCGACACCGTTGGGGATGACGACCGCGTCGCCGCCCAGGTGTTCCACCAGCGTGCGCCGCGCGTACTCGCTCACCGCGATCCGGGCGTTGATCTTCTCCAGGGCCGGCTGCAGGATCGGGTACGCCGCGATCATCGCCCGGGACCGGGGGTTCGAGGTGTGGAACGTCGCCACGATCGGCCCCTGCGCCGCCCAGCAGGACAGCAGCCCCAGCGAGGGCGAGGCCGGCTCGTGGATGTGGATCACGTCGAAGGTGCCGTCGTGGAGCCAGCGCCGCACCCGGGCGGCGGAGAGGAACCCGAAATTGAGGCGGGCCACCGAGCCGTTGTACGGGACCGGCACCGCCCGCCCGGCCGAGACCACGTACGGCGGCAGCGGGGTGTCGTCGTCCGCCGGGGCGAGCACCGACACCTCGTGGCCGAGCCGGATCAGGTGCTCCGCCAGGTCCCGGATGTGGAACTGGACGCCGCCCGGCACGTCCCACGAGTACGGGCACACGATGCCGATCTTCACTACGGGCGCTCCTCCAGGTCGTCCAGCCACAGCCGCTGCAGCATGTGCCAGTCCTCCGGGTGCGCGGCGATGCCCCACGCGAAGGCGTCCGCCAGCGCCTGGGTCATGACGGTGGTCCTCTCGGTCCGGGTCCCGGTCCTGGGAACCTCCACCTCGGGGTGGATCCGGCCGTACAGCTTCGGTGTGTCGCCGTAGTGCAGGGTGGCCGGGAGCAGCACGGCACCGGTCTGCTGGGCCAGCAGCGCCGGTCCGGCCGGCATGCGCGCCGTGGAGCCGAAGAAGTCCACTTCGACCCCGGAGGCCGACAGGTCCCGGTCCGCGACCAGGCAGACCAGGCCGCCGGAGCGCAGCCGCCGGGCGAGGGTGCCGAAGGCGGCGCCGCCGCTGTGCGGCAGGACCTCCATGCCCAGGCTCTCGCGGTAGGCGACGAAGCGGTCGTAGAGGGTCTCGGGCTTGAGCCGCTCGGCGACCGTGGTGAACGGCGCGTGCATGTGACCGATGGCCCACGCTCCTGCGAGGTCCCAGTTGGCGAGGTGCGGCAGGGCCACGACCACTCCGCGCCCGGAGTCGAGGGCCTCGCGCAGCAGGTGCTCGTCCCGGAACTCGACGTCCGTGCTGAACCGTTTCGGGTCCATGGTCGGCAGCCGGAAGGACTCCATCCAGTACCGCATGTACGAGCGCATGCCCGCCTGCGACAGCTCGCGCAGCCGCTCGGGACCGGCGTCGGGCACCACCCGCGCCAGGTTCGACTCCAGCCGCAGCACGCTCTTGCCGCGCCGCTTCCACGCGAAGTCGGCGATCCGCCGTCCCAGGGCCACGGCAGCCGGTTCGGGAAGCTTCTTGACCCCGGCCCAGCCGAGGCCGTACAGCGAGTCGACCAGCTTGTCCTGCAGGGACCCCATCAGGCCGCGCCGCCTTCGGCTGCGGCCGCCGCGGCGTCGGCCTCGGCCGACTCGCGACGTACGGTGACCACCCGCTGGATCAGGGTGACGAGCGAGCCCACCGCCACGATCCACAGCGCGATCGGCAGCAGCACGCCGATCCAGGACGGCACACCGAAGGTCTGCAGCCCGGACAGGCCGGCCGCGACCAGCGAGATCACCAGTCGCTCGGCCCGCTCGATGAGCCCGTTGACGGCCACCGGAAGCCCGATCGACTCGCCGCGCGCCTTGGTGTACGAGACCACCTGGCCGCTGGCCAGGCAGAAGATCGCCACCGCGCAGAGCGCGTTGTCGTTGCCGTGGCCCGCGTACCAGAGCGCGAGGCCGCCGAAGATCGCCGCGTCGGCGACCCGGTCGAGGGTGGAGTCGAGGAAGGCTCCCCACCGGCTGGAGACACCGGCCTGGCGGGCCATGTTCCCGTCCACCAGGTCGGAGAAGACGAAGAGGGTGATGGTGATGGTGCCCCAGAAGAACTCGCCGCGAGGGAAGAACCACAGCGCTCCGGCCACCACTCCGGCCGTGCCGATCAGGGTGACCGCGTCCGGGCTCACCCCCCGCCGGAGCAGAAAAGCGGCGAATGGCGTGAGAACACGCGTGAAGAATGCACGCGCGTACTTGTTCAGCATGGCCTTCCCGGAGGGTCGCTGGGCCGCACGGCCACCACGGCCACCGGCTGGCCCATCGTAGCCAGCACGCCACCGCGCGGACGCCGCGCACCCACCGGTTCGTGCCACGTAAGACGTACTTCGCGCCCTGGACCGCCGCCGGCGGGCCCCGGGTGCGTCCCCGGGGCACCTCCCCGGTACGACGTATGGACGGGATGTGACACCAGTGCAAAGCTCGAAGAATCCCGCATTCCTCCTCCGTGGAGGCGGCCGGGACACCGATCCGGACACCCGATCCCCACACCACCCGATCCTCCTCACCGTCACCACCGGGAGGCATGAGCATCATGGGAGCCACATCACACCAAGCCGGAGCCGCCGGCAGGGCACTGACGGCCGACCGCCCCTCCTCCATCCGGAATGTCGTGCTGGTCGGCCACAGCGGATCCGGCAAGACCACGCTGGTCGAAGCCCTCGCCCTGACCGCGGGCGCGGTCAACCGGGCCGGCCGGGTCGAGGACGGTGCCACCGTCTCCGACTACGACGACATCGAGCACCGCCGGCAGCGCTCCGTGCAGCTGTCCCTCGTCCCCGTCGAATGGGGCGGAATCAAGATCAATATCCTGGACACCCCCGGATACGCCGACTTCGTCGGGGAGCTCAGGGCCGGTCTGCGCGCAGCGGACGCGGCCCTTTTCGTCGTCTCGGCCTCGGACGGCATAGACGGCGCCACCCGCATGGTCTGGGACGAGTGCGAGGCCGTCGGCATGCCCCGCGCCATCGTCGTGACCCACCTGGAGGCCGCACGCTCCGACTACGCACGGATGACGACCGTCTGCGGTGAGATCTTCGGCGCCGACGACCCCGATGCGGTCATCCCCCTCTACCTCCCCCTGCACGGCCCGCCCGGCCCCGACGGGCACGCCCCCGTCACCGGCCTGCTCGGCCTGCTCTCCCAGCGCGTCTACGAGTACGCCTCCGGCGAGCGCGTGGAGCGCGACCCGGACCCCGCCGAGCTCTCCCTCATCACCGACGCCCGCGCCCGGCTCATCGAGGGGATCATCGCCGAGAGCGAGGACGAGTCCCTCATGGACCGCTACCTCGGCGGCGAGGAGATCGATCTCAAGACCCTCGTCGACGACCTGGAGCGGGCGGTGGCGCGCGGTACCTTCCACCCCGTCCTGATGGCCGCCCCCGCCGTCGACGGCGCCCGCCAGGGCCTGGGCACCGTCGAACTCCTCGAACTGGTCACCGGCGGCTTCCCCACCCCCCTGGAGCGCGCCGCCGTCCCCGTCACCCGCCCCGACGGCTCCGCCCGCCCGGACGTCACCTGCGATCCCGACGGCTCCCTCGTGGCCGAGGTCGTCAAGACCTCCTCCGACCCCTACGTCGGCCGCGTCTCCCTCGTCCGCGTCTTCTCCGGCACGCTGAAGGCCGAGGAGACCGTCCACGTCAGCGGACACGGCCTCACCGACCGCGGGCACGAGGACCACGACGTCGACGAGCGGGTCGGCGCCCTCTCCTCCCCCTTCGGCAAACAGCAGCGCGCCCTCACCCGGTGCATCGCCGGCGACCTCGCGTGCGTGGCCAAACTCACCCGCGCGGAGACCGGCGACACCCTCTCCGCCAAGGACGACCCGCTCCTCATGGCACCGTGGACCATGCCCGACCCCCTCCTCCCCCTCGCCATCGAGGCGCACAGCAAGGCCGACGAGGACAAGCTGTCCCAGGGCCTGGCCCGGCTCGTCGCCGAGGACCCGACCATGCGGCTGGAGCAGAACCCGCACACCCACCAGGTCGTCCTGTGGTGCCTGGGTGAGGCCCACCAGGACGTGGCCCTGGAGCGGCTGCGCACCCGCTACGGCGTCCAGGTCGACCCCGTCCCGCACAAGGTGAGCCTGCGCGAGACCTTCGGCGCCAAGGCCGCCGGGCGCGGCCGGCACGTCAAACAGTCGGGCGGCCACGGCCAGTTCGCCATCTGTGAGATCGAGGTGGAGCCGCTCCCGCCCGGCAGCGGCATCGAGTTCGTCGACAAGGTCGTCGGCGGCGCCGTGCCCCGCCAGTTCATCCCGTCCGTGGAGAAGGGCGTACGCACCCAGGCCGCCCGCGGGGTCGCCGCCGGCTACCCGCTCGTCGACGTGCGCGTCACCCTCCTCGACGGCAAGGCGCACTCGGTGGACTCCTCCGACGCCGCCTTCCAGACGGCCGGCGCCCTCGCCCTGCGCGAAGCCGCCGCCGAGGCTCGGATCGACCTCCTCGAACCGGTCGCCGAGCTCGCCGTCGTCGTCCCCGACGAGTACGTCGGCCCGGTCATGAGCGACCTCGCCGGCCGCCGCGGCCGCGTCGTCGGCACCGACCAGGCCGCGCCCGGGCGCACCCGGGTCCGCGCCGAGATCCCGGAGATCGAGATCGGCCGCTACGCCGTCGAGCTGCGCTCCGTCTCGCACGGCACCGGCCGCTTCGCGCGGGCGTACGCGCGTCACGAACCGATGCCGCCGCAGATCGCGGAAAAGGTGCGCGAACAGGCCGGGAAGGGAAGTTGATCGGTGTAGCAG
>NZ_JBSGZP010000135.1:0-13242 GCF_053611065.1 Streptomyces sp. NPDC054840 | reverse complement strand
CTGTGGAGCAGGACGAGGAGAGCGAACGCGATGACGGCCAGATGGAGCCAGGCCGGGCCGGGGGCCGGGGTCAGGGCCAGGGAGTCGAGCGCGTGGGATGTCATACCCCGCGCCTGCCCCCGCCGCGCGGCATGAAGCTCTCGTACGACAGCGAGAGCTGCGGCTGGGGCGCGAGGCGGCCCGGCCGGGTCACAGGCCCGTGGATCTGCCCGAGGTCAGCCGCGATGCATCGATCTCGGCCCAGACGGACTTGCCCTTCTCGTGCGTGTGCGTGCCCCAGCGATCGGAGACGCGCTCCACAATGTAGAGGCCGTGGCCGCCCGGGAGACCACGCTGCGGGGACGGGTGCCGGCGGGGCGGTGTCGTCGAGCCGTCGAAGACCTCGACCCGCAGGACCTCACCGGCCGAGAGCGCGAGCTCGATGCAACCGCCCCCGTGCAATGCCGCGTTGGTCAGCAGCTCCGACACGAGCAGCAGGGCGTCCTCGGACGTCTCGGTCCCGCTCCAGCCCCAGTCGAGCAGGGCCTGGCGTGCGAAGTCGCGCCCCTTGGCCACGGGTCCCCGTACGCCGGCCAGGGCGAGCCTACGGCGCTGCCCCGCGACGGAAAGTCCGGCAGGCCTTCGATCGCCGGCTTCCGGCCCGATCGTTTCCACTGTGGTCTCTCACCCCCACCATCGACATTGGTCTCTGTTCGCGGGAACGAACAGGCCCCGTGGGGCTGAGGACATCCGAACGTGCGACTGACAGTCTAAACGGACACCGGTCGCTCAGGAGGTAGCCATGTGCAGCCTCAGCGTGAGGCCGCTGTCCGAGGCGCGGATCTCCACCAGATCGCACAGCTGGTGGATCATCCACAGGCCGCGCCCGCCGTCGACCGAAGCCAGCGAGGGCCGCCGGCGCCCCGCCAACGGGTCGGCCAGGTGACCGCCGTCGCGGATCTCGGCCACGACACCGGCACCCGCGCCTGCACCCGTACTCGCACCGGCTCCGGCCGTGCTCCACAGCCGGAGCGCGCCTTTTCCGCCCCCGTGGGCCAGTGAGTTGGCGGCAGCCTCGCTGACCGCGAGGACGAGGTCGCCGCGCCGCGCCGCGCTCAGGTCCGTGCCGCGGGCCCAGGCCTCGGCGTACGCGCGTACCTCGCCCAGTTCACCGTGGGTGTAGGTGAGCCAGGGGGCACCGCCGTCGGGCTCGGGCAGGGGGTCGTCGCAGTCCGCGCAGACCGACGAGGCGTCCGCGTAGTCCGGGCTGAGCAGGGCCTGGCCGTCCTCCAGCAGCGTGGGGTGCGTACGCCGGGCATCGGACACCACCGCGGCCGGCAGCCCGAGGACGTCGTACGGGCACAGGATGGTGGCCTGCCGCCCCGCGAAGGCGGTGTTGATGAGCGCCTCGTGACGCGTGGCCTCCAGCACCTCGGCCCGTGAGCGGCCGGGCCAGATCGGCTCGCCCACGATCCGGGCCGGCCGGCCCGCGTGGCGGTCGGCGAAGTCCTGCAGGGCGGCCAGGATGCGGCCGGGATTGCGGCCCAGGTGCGTCATGTCCGTCCAGGTGACCCCGGTCGTGCCGGCGCCGAGGTCCTCGCGCAGGCCCTCCAGCCGCGGGCCGGGCACGGCCACGAGCACCGGCTCGTCGGCCGCGAGGGCGGCACGTACGAACCCTCCCACCCCTGCCAGGTAACCCGCCTGTCCCCGGTAGAAGAGGGCGGGGTGGACGAAGCCCTCCGACGCGCCGGACGCAGGAAGATTGATCATGCTGCGACCTCCAGCGCGGCACATTCGTCCGGGAACATCTCCACGAGCTTGCGGAGCGAGTACGGCGGGTGGTGGAGCAGCAGGCGACGCCCTTGGCCGGCAACGGTGGCGTTGGCCCGCACCAGGGCGGCGACGGCGGCCGTGTCGAGGAAGCCCACGGCGGAGAGGTCGAGGTGGACGACCGGGCCGGGGATCCGGATGACGACGCCGAGCGCCGCCCACAGGATGGGCCGGGTGTCGAGGTCGCAGCTGCCCCTCAGGAGAGCACCGGGACGGTCGCGCAACGGCTGGGCGGTCAGCAACGCGGCCGTACCCGTCCGGACGCTCGCGCACCGTACGACCGCGTCCGCCCACATCGTGTCGTCGTAGAGCGGCTGCGCGCCGACGGGCGGGACGGGCGGGACGGGTGGCACAGGTCCGTCGTGCCGGTGGGGTGAGGGCATGCCCGCGGCCTACGCCGAGAGCATTCCGGCGCGCAGCCGGGCCAGGGTCCTGGACAGCAGGCGTGAGACCTGCATCTGCGAGATGCCCAGTTCCGCGCCGATCTCCGCCTGCGTCCTGTCCTCGCCGAAGCGCATCCGCAGGATCAGCCGGTCGCGGTCGTCCAACTGCTCCAGCAGGGGTGCGAGCGTGTGGAAGTCCTCGAAGAGTTCCATCGCGGGGTCGACCTCGCCGAGCCGGTCCGCCAGCGGACGGGTCGTCCGGCTCGTCGTCGTCGACGGCTCGTCGCCCTCGGCGCAGGTGTCCAGGGAGCCGCTCGTGTAGCCGTTCGCGGCGACCAGCCCTTCGATGACCTGTTCGTCGGTCAGTTCGAGGTGCTGGGCGACCTCCTTGACCGTCGGCGACCGGCCCAGGACGTCCGTCAGGGCCTCCTGCGCCTTGGCGAGTTCCGTACGCAGTTCCTGCAGACGGCGCGGTACGTGCACCGCCCAGGTGGTGTCACGGAAGTAGCGCTTGATCTCACCCGTGATGTACGGGAGGGCGAGAGTGGAGAACTCGACCTCGCGCTCGGGCTCGTAGCGGTCGATGGCCTTGATGAGACCGATGGTCCCGACCTGGATGATGTCGTCCATGTCCAGACCCCCGCCCAGCACGCGGGCGCGGAAGCGCCGCGCGGCGAACTGGACGAGCGAGAGGTTCATCTCGATCAGGGTGTTGCGGGCGTACTGGTACTCGCGCGTGCCCTCCTCCAGGGTGGCGAGCCTCAGGAAGAAGAGCTTCGAGAGCTCGCGCGCGTCTGAAGGCGCCATCTCCCGGGCGTTCTTCACCTCGGGCAGCTCTACGTCCTGCTGCGGGGCTCGCACGCTGCCGGGCACAGCGGGCGTGATGGGCGCGTCTGTTGCACGAATGGGGCCTGCGACGGTGGCCGAGCGAGACATGGTGGCCGTTCCCTCCCGATTGACTGACGGCTGCTCGGGCGCTTGTGCCCGGACTTCGATCCCTTACACGCCCTGAGCGGAAACTTTTCTCCGCGGCCGCCGCCGATGAGGTGGCGCCCGCCTCCGGCCGCGTGTGCCGCGGACCTTGACGCCCTCGACCCGCCGCGGAGCAGGCATACTCCCTTGCGAAGCCGTACAGGTGACGATGGTGACGATCGGGGAGGCGGACATGACCGGAGCAGGGGACGCGCACCACGAAGGCGTCGTCGGGAACAGTTACCTGGCCGGGGCCGGGTGGGTGGTAACGGCGCACGGGGAGTTGGACCAGGACACGCTGGCACCGCTCGAGGAGGCGCTCGCCTCTGCCGCGGACGAGCACCGGCTGGTGGTCCTGGACGCCGGCGCCATCACCTTCGGCGACTCCTCCTTCCTGAACCTGCTGTTGCGGGTGCACCACCTCACCACGCTGCGCATCGCCGCCCCAGGCGAGCAACTCCGCCGTCTCTTCGCCCTGACGGGCGCCGATACGGTCCTCTCCCTCCACCCGAGCGTCGAGGACGCCGTCGACGGGTCATGACCGGCGCGTCCCGCCCGCCCCCAGTACCCGGTCCTCGTCCGCCGTGCTCGGTCACCGCGACCAGGTGACCGGGTGCTCGCGTGTGCTTCCGTCGGCGATAACCTTCATCACCGGTCGTGCGCCAAGGGAGCCGGCGCGCACCCGTGTCACGTCCTGTCCCGTGCGCCGGCACGGTCGTTTTCTAGAGTGAGGTTGGCGGATGTCTGAGCGGACGGGTAGGGAGGCGCCGGGCAGGTCACCGGTGCTCCCTGGCGAGGACAGGATCGGCGAATCGGAACTGCGCCAGCTGCTGGCCGGCCTGACGGCCGTACGGGACGGGGACTTCCGCACCAGGCTGCCCGATACCGCGGACGGGCTGCTCGGCGAGATCGCCACCGTGTTCAACGGGATGGCCGACCAACTGTCGCTGTTCACGTCCGAGGTGACGCGGGTGGCCCGCGAGGTGGGCACCGAGGGAACGCTCGGCGGCCAGGCGGACGTACCCGGAGTCGGGGGCGCCTGGCTGGACCTCACGGATTCGGTCAATTTCATGGCCGGAAACCTCACGGCCCAGGTGCGCTCCATCGCTCAGGTCGCCACGGCCGTGGCCAAGGGCGACCTCTCGCAGAAGATCAACGTCACCGCGCGCGGGGAGATCCTGGAGCTGAAGGAGACCATCAACACGATGGTCGACCAGCTCTCCGCGTTCGCCGACGAGGTGACGCGGGTGGCCCGCGAGGTCGGCACCGAGGGCCGACTCGGCGGTCAGGCGGACGTCAAGGGCGTGTCTGGCACCTGGAAGGACCTGACCGAGTCGGTCAACGTCATGGCCGACAACCTGACCGCCCAGGTGCGCTCGATCGCGGAGGTCACCACCGCGGTGGCCCAGGGCGACCTGACGCAGAAGATCAGGGTGGACGCGCGGGGGGAGATCCTGGAGCTGAAAGAGACCATCAACACGATGGTCGACCAGCTCTCCGCCTTCGCCGACGAGGTGACGCGGGTGGCCCGCGAGGTCGGCACCGAGGGCAACCTGGGTGGCCAGGCCACGGTTCGCGGGGTGTCCGGCACGTGGAAGGACCTCACCGACAACGTCAACGTCATGGCGTCCAACCTGACCGGCCAGGTGCGTTCCATCGCCCAGGTGGCCACCGCCGTCGCCCGCGGCGACCTCTCACAGAAGATCGTGGTGGAGGCGAAGGGCGAGGTCGCCGCGCTGGCCGGCGTCATCAACACGATGGTCGACACGCTGTCCGCGTTCGCCGACGAGGTGACACGGGTGGCCCGGGAGGTCGGCACCGAGGGCCGGCTCGGCGGCCAGGCGCAGGTTCCCCACGTCGCGGGCACCTGGAAGGACCTCACCGACAACGTCAACTCCATGGCGAACAACCTCACCGGCCAGGTCCGCAACATCGCCCTGGTCACGACGGCCGTCGCCAACGGCGACCTGTCCAAGAAGATCGACGTGGACGCCCGTGGAGAGATCCTGGAGCTGAAGACCACCATCAACACGATGGTCGACCAGCTCTCCTCCTTCGCCGCGGAGGTCACCCGCGTGGCCCGCGAGGTCGGCAGCGAGGGCCGGCTCGGCGGCCAGGCCGAGGTCGAGGGCGTCTCCGGCACGTGGAAGCGGCTCACCGAGAACGTTAACGAGCTGGCCGGCAACCTCACCCGCCAGGTCCGGGCCATCGCCGAGGTCGCCAGCGCCGTCGCCGAGGGCGACCTGACGCGCTCGATCACCGTCGACGCCTCGGGCGAGGTCGCCGAACTCAAGGACAACATCAACTCCATGGTCGGTTCGCTGCGGGAGAGCACCCGGGCCAACGAGGAGCAGGACTGGCTCAAGTCCAACCTGGCCCGCATCTCCGGCCTGATGCAGGGCCACCGCGACCTGGCCGCCGTCGCGGAACTCGTCATGGACGAACTGACACCGCTCGTCGCCGCCCAGTACGGGGCCTTCTACCTCGCCGAGGACGGCCCCGGCGGCCCCCGGCTCGTCCTGGTCGGCTCCTACGGCCGCCCCTCCGGCACCGGCGAGGGCACCGGTTTCGCCCTTGGGGAGTCCCTCGTCGGCCAGGCCGCGCGCAGCCACCGGATCATCGTTACCGACCAGGTCCCCAGCGGCTACGTCATCTCCTCGGGGCTCGGCCACACCACCCCGGGCAGCCTGATCATCCTGCCGATCGTCGTGGAGGACCAGGTCCTCGGCGTGATCGAGCTCGCCTCCTTCTCCGCCTTCACCCCCGTACACCGGGACTTCCTCGGCCAGTTGATGGAGACCATCGGCGTCAACCTCAACACCATCGTCGCCAACGCCCGCACCGACGAACTCCTGGAGGAGTCCCAGCGGCTGACCGGCGAGCTCCAGGCACGTTCGGAGGAACTCCAGGTCCAGCAGGTGGAACTGCAGCACTCCAACGCGGAGCTGGAGGAGAAGGCGGCCCTCCTCGCCAGCCAGAACCGCGACATCGAGGCCAAGAACCTGGAGATCGAACAGGCCCGGCAGGAACTGGAGGACCGGGCACGGCAGTTGTCGCGCGCCTCCACCTACAAGTCCGAGTTCCTGGCCAACATGAGCCACGAGCTGCGGACACCCCTCAACAGCCTGCTCATCCTCGCCCAACTCCTCGCCCAGAACCCGACCCGCAACCTCTCCCCGAAGCAGGTGGAGTACGCGGGCATCATCCACTCGGCGGGCTCCGACCTGCTGCAGCTGATCAACGACATCCTCGACCTCTCGAAGGTCGAGGCGGGGAAGATGGACGTCAACCCCGAGAGGGTGGACCTGCCCCAGCTGCTGGAGTACGTCGACGCCACCTTCCGCCCCCTGACCACGCAGAAGAGCCTCGACTTCACCGTCACCACCGCCCCCGACGCCCCGGCCGACCTGCTCACCGACGACGCCCGGCTGCGCCAGATCCTGCGCAACCTGCTCTCCAATGCGGTCAAGTTCACCGAGCGCGGCGGTGTCGAACTGCGGATCGAACCCGCCGCGGCGCCCGAGGTCCCCACCGGGCTCCCCGGTCGCGCGCCCATGCTCGCCTTCCGGGTACGGGACACCGGCATCGGCATCCCGGAGCAGCAGCTGGAATCCGTCTTCGGTGCCTTCCAGCAGGCCGACGGCACCACCAGCCGCAAGTACGGCGGCACCGGGCTCGGGCTCTCCATCAGCCGCGAGATCGCCCACCTCCTCGGCGGGGCCGTGACCGCGGAGAGCACACCGGGGCAGGGCAGCACCTTCACGCTCTACCTGCCGGTCAGCCGGGCGGACTACGAGGAGGAGCCCCTCTCCGAGGCCTCCGCGGCGGCCCGGCCCACCGCCGCCGCCGGACACCCCGTACCGGCCGGCGCCGCCGGCACGGTCGCTTCCGTACCGCCGCAGCGGCGGGCCCGCCGGCTGCTGGTGATCGAGGAGCGCCCCAACGGTCTGCTCTCCCTCGTCGCCGAGAGCGCCGACCGGGACCTCACCCCCGACCACCGGCCGCCCGGCGACCACCACGAGGGCGTCCAGGTGGTCAACGCCACAAGCTCGCGGGAAGCCGCCGCCGCCCTGGCCTCGCACTCCTTCCACTGTGTCGTCCTCGAACTCGACATGCCCGGCGGTGAGGCCCTGCGTTTCCTCGACGCGCTCGACGGAGACCCGGCGCTCTCCTCCCTCCCGGTCCTCGCGCACAACAACCCCCGCCTGAAGAGCGGGCAGGAACGGATGCTGCGGGACCGGGCCGCGTCGCGCCGGCTGGAACTGCTGTCGAGTCTGGACGAGCTGCGGGAACGCATCGTGCTGCACCTGTCCGCCGAGCGGCCGGGGGACGTACTGCCCCTCGTCCATACGGAGACGCAGGACCGGCAGAACACCCATCCCCTCGACGACGACCTGGCCGGACGCACCGTCCTCGTCATCGATGACGACGCGCGCAACCTGTACGCCCTCAGCGGTGTGCTGGAACTGCACGGTGTTCGCGTCCTCCACGCGGAGGACGGCCGCAAGGGAATCGACACCCTGATCCGCAACGAGGGCGTCGACCTGATCCTCATGGACGTGATGATGCCCGAGCTGGACGGCTACGCGGCGACCGCCGAGATCCGGCGGATGCCGGCCTACGCGGGGCTGCCCATCATCGCGGTCACCGCCAAGGCGATGCCCGGCGACCGCGAGAAGAGTCTCGCCGCCGGAGCCAGCGACTACGTGACCAAGCCGGTCGACGCCGACGACCTCATCGCCCGCGTCCGGCACTGGCTCATCGGATGACCCCCGACACCCAGCGGCCCGACGATGCCCGCTCACCCGGACCGCTCGCCGTGGAGCCGCCGCGGAACACCGTCCCGCACCAGGCGCCGAAAACCCTGGGGCGCCTGGTCGCCACCGTGGAACGGCTCCGCCGCGAGGTGCGGGAGGCGCACGCCGCCGCGGACGGCAGGGCGCTGGTCGAACTGGCCAAGGGCATTCTGATCGGACAGCTGAGCTGCACGCCCGCCGCGGCGGCACGCCAGCTCGACGAGCTGTCCCGCGAGACCGGGCTGTCCCCGCTCGAACTCGCCGCCGACATCGTCAACCAGGCCTCCCGCGACCACGTCAGCGAGGTCGCCGCCGCGTTCGCCCGGCGCACCGGGACGCCGGAACCGGCCGAGCGGTCCACCACGGTCTCGGTGCGCCTGCGTACCGCCGAGAGCGGGGTGCTGGCCGCCGCCGACGACACCCAGGTGGTGGCCGAGTCCCTCCTGACGAACGCCCTCGGACCGCTGGGAGCGGACGCCGTCGCCGTCTGGAGCGCGGCCCCCGACGGCTCGCTGGCCCTCGCGGGCCACGCCGGCTTCCCGCCCGGCGAAGCCGCGCGCTGGCGCCACGTACCACCGGGCGTCTCCACCGTCGCCCGCCTCGCACTGCGCGAGCGCCGACTGGTCACCCTCGCCCGGCTCCAGCACGACGGGCCGCCCTCGATCGGCCACCTCCAGCGGCCCGACGGCGGGCGGATGGCCGTACCGGCCGGGACCGGCGGACGGATTCACGGCGTCCTCGAAATCTGCTGGCCCCAGCCCCTGGCGCCGCAACCCCCGCAGATCGAGCGCCAGGTCGAGGCCCTCGCCGAACTCTGCGCCCGCACCATGGACGCCGCGTCCCCGGCCGACCCCGGCACGCTCGACGCGGTGCTTCCGGACGTCGCGGAGCTGATCGACCTCTCCGAGGGCCTGCACGATCCCGCCGTGGTCCTCACTCCGGTACTCGATCACGACGGCCGGCTGACCGACTTCCGCATCCGCCACGCCAGCAGCCGGTTCGTCGATCCCGCCGGGCGGCCGCGCGGCGACGTGAACGGCGCGCTGCTGCTGGAGGCCTACCCGATGGCCGGGGGCGAGAGCGGGCTCTTCGACATCGTCGAGCGTGTGCACGCGACGGGCGAGCCCTTCCGCGCCGAACGCATGAGCCTGACCGCGCTCGTCGACCAGATCCCCCTCACCTCCGTCGCGGACATCAGCGTCAGCCGGCACGGCGCCGCCGTCCTGCTGATCTGGCGCGTCGAGGACGAGACGGCACGACTGGCCGACCTCCTCCAGCACGCCCAGCGCCTGGGCAGGATCGGCGGCTTCGAGGAGAACCTCGTCACCGGAGGCATCACCTGGAACGCGCAGCTGTACGCGCTGCACGGACTGCCGACCACCGCCCCGCCCGTACGGCTACGGGAACTGCCCGGCTACGCCCACCCCGACGACTCCGCCGCCCTGGCCCGCTTCCTGCGGGCCGTGCTGCGCTACCGCCGTCCGGCCTCCGTCAACCTGCGCCTGCGCAGGTCCGACGGCATCACCCGCCACATCCGCGTCGTCGCCGAGCCCGTCCTCGACGCCGACCAGCGGCTCCACGCCGTCCGCGGCGCCTACCAGGACATCTCCGCACAGCACTGGACGGAGGTCGCCCTGGCCGCGACCCGGGACCAACTCGCCCACACCGAGGCCGAGTCCGCCGAACGCAACCGCCTCGCCCTGCAGCTCCAGCACGCGATCATGCCCCCCACCCCGCCGGCCATCGAGGCACCCGGCCTGCGCGTCGCCGTCCGCTACCGGCCCGCGGAGACCGAGTCGCTCGTCGGTGGAGACTGGTACGACACCGTCGTCCTGCCCTCCGGTCTGGTCATGCTCTCGGTGGGCGACGTCGCCGGACACGGCATCGAGGCAGCCACCGGCATGGTCGTCCTGCGCAACGCGCTGCGCGGCCTCGCCGTGACCGGAGCGGGCCCCGCCCAGCTGCTGTCCTGGCTCAACACGGTCACCCACCACCTCGCCAAGCACGTGACGGCCACCGCGGTCTGCGGGCTCTTCGACCCGAGCACCAGGGTGATGCGCTGGGCGCGCGCCGGGCACCTGCCGCCCGTACTCGTCCGCGACGGCGAGGCGGAAGCCTTCCCGCTCATCGAAGGCCTGCTCCTCGGTGCGCTCCCCGAAGTAACGTACGCTGAACGGGAGGTGCGGCTCGAACCGGACGACACCCTGCTGATGTACACGGACGGGCTGGTGGAGCGGAGGGACTCCTCTGTGCAGGACTCGCTCGGCCACCTCATGAACGTGGCCGCCGCCGGGGCCGGAGGCCTGGACCGGCAGCTGGACCGTCTCCTCGCCGAGAGCCGGTCCGACACGGACGACGACACCTGCGTCATCGGAATCCAGGTCGGCTGACGGGACAGCCCTTGGACTCACATGCCCACGGGCATGGAGCACCGGGGCATCACCCCGCTCGGCCCGCCGGCCCCTCGCGCTCCTCTGACGCTCGCTCCTCTGACGCTCAGGCGATTCCGACGGTGTACGTGGCGCGGTAGCCGTCCCCGTCGGGGACGAGGGCCAGCGTCATCGCGGCCCCGGAGGCGCGGTAGCGGCTGTCGCGGGCGTTGGGGTGCTCCGGCGCGCGGCGCTCGGTGTACGGCGGGCGTGCGTACATCTGGATCAGCAGGTCCTCGGGGAAGAAGAACTGCGAGGTCGTCTCGGTGCGGCGGTCGGGACGCACCTTGAAGTGGATGTGCGGTGCCAGCCCGGCGTACCAGCCGGGCACGATCGTGCGGAACGTACTACGGCCGGCGCCGTCCGTGACCTGCGTACCGCGCAGGAACGCGGCCCCGCCGGTGGAGTACGCACCCGCGGCGTCGGCGTGCCAGATGTCGACCGCGGCGTCCGTGACCGGCCGGCAGCCCGCCGAGACCCGTACGACGGTGAGGTCCAGCCGGAACGGCACTCCCTTGCGCCCCTCCGTGACGTCGGAGCGGACCCGGTCGAGGTCGAGGTAGTACGGGCCGGCGCCCGCCTCCACCGCGAGAACGCAGGCCGGGGTGCTGCCACCGGGCGACGGAACGAGGGTCGGTGACGCCGAAGGCTGACCTGCCGCCCCCCGGTTCCCGGCCGGTCCCGAGCAGGCCGCCGTCAGCGCCGCGACCCCGGCCGATCCGGCGGCCAGCAGGAGTGCGCGGCGGCTGGTCGGGGAACTGCCGTTCTCGGTCATGCGAACCTCTCCCGCGCGCGGTGCGACCGTCGCACGGGACGCGCGACGGCCACCGATCGCGCCCACCGTGCCGGACGGGGGACGTCCCGGCCACCACCGACACACCCGGTCGGGCAGACCGCACCGCCGTGGAGGACCGACACCGGAACGAGGACACGTTCCGACCTCGTCCACGCCTACGGTGGTGAGGTCACACGGAGTCGCAGGAAACGGAAAGAGAGAGGAGGGGCCGATGGACCACTTCGCCCCCGAGGGGTACACCAGCGTCGCGCCATGGGTCGTCACCGACGACACGGGCGCACTGCTCGACTTCATCACCGCGGCGTTCGACGGCGAGGAGATCGCCCGGGTCGCCGTCGCTGACGGCAGCATCGGGCACGCGGAGATCCGGGTCGGTGACACCGTCGTGCTGGCCTTCGACCGACGCCCCGACTGGCCGGCGATGCCCTCCATGCTGCGGATCTACGTGCGCGACGCGGACTCCGCCATGGCCGCTGCCGTCGCCCACGGGGCTCGTGTGGTCACCGAGGCCTCCGACAGCGCGTGGGGGGACCGCGGGGGCAGGGTGAAGGACCCGTTCGGCAACATCTGGTGGGTGATGAGCCGGGTCGAGGAGGTCCCGCCGGACGAGGCCTGGCGGCGCATGTCCGAACCGAAGTACGCCGCATCCATGAGCACGGCCCAGCAGACCCTGGACGCCGAACTCAGCGGCCGTGCCTCAGGGGTGGCCAGTACCCCCCGACGGCCGACCGGCTGAGGCCATCCGTAGGAAAGTCCCCCACCACTGGCTGCTTCACGACGTGTACCGCCATCGGCAGCGCTGTTGACCCCTGGCCGGGCGGGGCTACCGTTGACGCTGTTGCCCGGGGACGGCGAAGGGGGAGCTTCATGCTGGACGAGGCGATGGTCGCGCTGGCCGCATCGGTGGGTTCGGGTGTCGTACAGGCCGCGGGAACCGATGCCTGGCTGGCCTTGCGGAACCGCCTGGCCCGGCTCTTCGGCCGCGGGGACCAGCAGCAGGAGGCTGTCCAGCTGGAACGCCTGGACCGGACCGCGGCCGAGCTGACGGCAGCCGGGCAGGACGGCAACGGGCCGGACGGGAACGGAAGCGAGGAGCGGGCCAGGCACGGCGCCGCCTGGCGGACCCGCACCGAGGACCTGCTGGAGCAGCTCGATCCGGCCGAACGGCCCGCAGCCGCGGCGGAGCTGCGAGCCCTGCTCGACGAGGCCGCGGCGGTGGCGCGCCCGGCCGCCGGGGGATTCACACGGAACACGTTCCTCGGCCCCACGGCGGTGCAGTCCGGGGACGGCAACGTGCAGGTGAACCGGTTCGACTCCCGCCCGTGAGCGGAGCGGGATCCGACATGGGCGAAGGCGGGCGCGGGGGCGGCCGCCCCGGCGATACGTACCACGGTCCGTCCGGAGTACAGCGCGGCAGCGGGAACCTGCAGGTCAATGTCCATGAGTACCGCGTGGGCATCATCTCGGCCTGCGCGGTCGCCCTGGTCTGCGTGGCCACCGTGATCGCCGTCCGGGTGGGCGGCACGGGGCCGGACACCGGAAGGGTCGCCCCGCCCGGCGGGAGCAGGGCCACGGCTACGGCTACAGCACCGGCCCCAGCACCGGCCCCAGCACCGGGCACGGGTACGGGTACGGCGGATCCGTCGGTCCTGACCGGACGGCTGGTGAACCGCGACAGCGGGCTCTGCCTGCGGGCTACCGGCACCGAGGACGGCCTGGTCCCGGTGCAGGACACCTGCACGGCCGACGCCGACCGGACCTGGACGCTCGCCCCGCAGGACGGCGGCGATACCCGCACGCTGCGCAACGCGCACAGCGGCCGGTGCCTGGCCGTGGTGGGCACGGAGAACTCCGCCCCCGCCCGGCAGTTCGCCTGCACCGCCGCCCGCCACGACAGGCAGCACTGGGAGCTGCAGTGGGGGAGTGGCGACCGGGCCGACCACTTCGTACTGCGCAATGCCGTCAACGCCAAGTGCCTGATGGTGCAGGGCCGCGAGGCGGCCCGGCCCGCGGCGCAGACGTCCTGCGGCGAGCAGTACGACGACCAGTGGTGGCAC
>NZ_JBSGZP010000134.1:0-13340 GCF_053611065.1 Streptomyces sp. NPDC054840 | reverse complement strand
GTCTGCTGCCCCCCGGCCGGGGAACCGTACGGGTGGCGGGTGCCCCCGCGCGCGGCGCCCCGGGGCACGCCGCCCCTGGGTACGGCCCCGACGTCCGCCGGACGCTGCTGCCGCAGCAGGCGTACGTCTTCACGGGTACGGTCCACGAGAACCTGACCCACCTGTGCCCCGGCCCGGTGTCTCGGGGCGACGTGGAACGGGCCACGGCCGTCCTCGGCGCGGACGCACTCGTGGCCCGGCTCGGCGGACCGGACGCGGCCGTCGACCCGGGCCGGCTCACCCCGGGCGAGCGGCAGCACCTCGCCCTCACCGCCGCCTATCTCTCCCCCGCCCCCTTGCTGCTGCTGGACGAGGCCACCAGCCACCTCGACCCGCGGACCGAGGAGCGTGCGGAGCGGGCGCTCGCGGAGCGCCCCGGCACGCTGGTGGTGGTCGCCCACCGCATCTCCTCCGCCGTCAGGGCCGACCGGGTCCTCGTACTCGACGGGACCCGGGCGGTGTGCGGCACGCATGCGGAGCTCCCGGCCAGGTCGCCCCTGTACCGGGATCTGGTGGGCCGGTGGAACGCGCAAGGGTGAGGAAGGGTCCGGGGCCCTCGGGCCTGCGGCTCAGACCCACCCGGCTCGCCGGGATATCCGGATGGCATCAATCCGATTGCGGGCGCCGGTCTTCCGGGTCACGGCCGCCATGTAGTTGCGCACGGTTCCGCTGGCGAGGTGCAGGGCGCGGGCGATCTCCGCGATCGAGTCGCCCTCGGCGGCGCGGGCCAGCACGCTCAGTTCGCGCGGGCTGAGCGGCATGGGGTCGGCTTCCATGAAGGCCGAGGCGAGCGTGGCGTCGATGAAGCGTTCTCCCGCCGAGACCTTCACGATGGCCCGGACCAGCCGGGCGGGCGAGCCGTCCTTGTCCACATAGCCGAGCGCCTGGGTGCGGAAGGCGCGCCGCAGCGAGCCGGGCAGGTCGGCCCGGGCGAGCACCAGCAGCGGTGTGGGTGTGGGCGAGTGGGGCAGCAGGCGGGCGGCGCCCGCGTCCGCGACGAGGGCGGCCGAGACCCCCGGACAGTCGAGGTCCACGACCACCACGTCCGGTCGTAAGAATTCGGCCTGGCGCGCGGCGGCCCGCCAACCGGCGGAGGTGACGTCGAAGTCGCCTTCGAATCTCAGCAGCGCGGCCAGGGCCGACCTCACGAGACACACGCTGTGCAGCACCAGGACCTTGGTCATCGGGTTCCCCTCGCGAGACGATCGATCAGCATCAAGCGGCTGCCCAGCTATCCCCGTGAGAGAACGTCACGGCGGGAGCCGTGCGGGGGCGCGTGGCCTGAGGCGGGCGCTCGGCCCGTTCCACCCCTGCGCCGCCGGTGGCCCTCCCACCTCGGCGGGCATCCGGAAAGCGCCGCCCAACCCCTCGGGGGGCCCGAAATCCGGACGGGCTGATTCCGCGTGCATGCGGGGTGTTGCGCCGACGGAGGGCCGGGAAGCCGGTCCCCCTCCAGCGGGCTCGTCCGTACGTGTCGAAAAACTTCTGACGGGAATGTCGAGAACCCGGGACCGGCTCCGTCCCAGGGGTACAGGCGACCACAATGGGTCGCACCAGCACCGAGGAGAGGCGTCATGGCCAAGTACCTGCTGCTCAAGCACTACCGCGGGGCCCCCGCGGCCGTCAACGACGTACCCATGGACCGGTGGACGCCCGAGGAGATCTCGGCCCACATCCAGTACATGAACGACTTCGCGGCACGGCTCGAAGGGACCGGCGAGTTCGTCGACGGTCAGGCGCTCGCCCCCGAGGGGACCTTCGTCCGGTACGACGGCGAAGGGCGCCCGCCGGTCACCGACGGCCCGTTCGCGGAGACCAAGGACCTGATCGCCGGCTGGATGGTGATCGACGTCGACAGCTACGAGCGCGCCGTCGAACTGGCCGGAGAGCTGTCGGCCGCCCCCGGAGCGGGCGGGAAGCCGATCCACGAGTGGCTCGAACTGCGTCCGTTCCTGGCCGCGCATCCCACCATCATGGAGTGACCTCACCGATGGACGAGGCCCTGCTCAGGAGCCTCACGCCGGGCGTGCTCGGGATCCTCGTCCGCCGCGGAGCGGACTTCGCGGCGGCCGAGGACGCCGTCCAGGAAGCGCTGGTCGAGGCGGTCCGGACCTGGCCCGCCGATCCGCCGCGGGACCCGAAGGGCTGGCTGGTCACCGTGGCCTGGCGCCGGTTCCTCGACGCCACCCGGGCGGACAGCGCCCGCCGCCGGCGTGAGGACCTGGTGGACGAGGAACCGCCGCCCGGCCCGGCGGCCGCGGTTGACGACACGCTCCAGCTGTACTTCCTGTGCGCCCACCCGTCCCTGAGGCCGTCGTCCGCGGTGGCGCTCACGCTGCGCGCCGTCGGCGGGCTCACCACCCGCCAGATCGCCCAGGCCTACCTGGTGCCCGAGGCGACCATGGCGCAGCGCATCAGCCGGGCCAAGCGCACCGTCTCCGGCGTACGGTTCGACCGTCCCGGCGACGTCGCCACCGTGCTGCGCGTCCTCTACCTGGTCTTCAACGAGGGCTACTCCGGCGATGTCGACCTCGCCGCCGAAGCCATCCGGCTCACCCGGCAGCTGGCGGCCCGCGTCGACCATCCCGAGGTGGCCGGGCTGCTCGCGCTCATGCTCATCCACCATGCCCGGCGCGCTTCCCGGACGGCGTCCGACGGCAGCCTGGTGCCGCTCGCCGAGCAGGACCGTGGCCGGTGGGACACCGGGGCGATCGCCGAGGGCGTACAGATCCTGCAGGCGGCCCTCACCCGCGACCGGCTGGGTGAATTCCAGGCGCAGGCCGCCATCGCTGCGCTCCACGCGGACGCGCCCACCGCCGAGCGGACGGACTGGGTGCAGATCGTCGAGTGGTACGACGAACTCGCGCTCCTGACCGACAGCCCGGTCGTGCGGCTCAACCGCGCGGTGGCCGTCGGTGAGGCCGACGGGCCGCGCGCCGGGCTGGCGGCGCTCGCGGAGCTGGACGACGCGCTGCCCCGTCACTCCGCGGTGGCGGCGTACCTCCACGAACGCGACGGCGACGTGGTGACGGCGGCCCGGCTCTACGCAGAGGCCGCCCGGAAGGCGCCCGACCTCGCCGAGCGCGATCACCTGACGCGCCAGGCCGCCCGGCTGAACAGCGCCCGCCGCTCCCCCTGACCGGCCGCGCCCGCCCGACCCGTCCGGGGGCGTCACGCTCCCGGACCGCCGCGCTGCGACGGATCGGGGCCGACGCCGTCCGGCAGGCCGCCGACCCGACGGCCCGACCGGCGGCCGGCGCGGTCCCGGCCGCCCACAGGGATGTGGGCCAATACCCCTAGCGGGTCGGGTAGTCCGTGTAGCCGCGGGCGTCGCCGCCGAAGAAGGTGGTCGGGTCAGGGGTGTTGTACGGGCCTTCGGTACGCAGGCGCTCGGGCAGGTCGGGGTTGGCCAGGAACAGCGCCCCGAAGGCGAGGAGGTCGGCGACGCCGTCCTCGATCAGCGAGAGGGCCCGGTGGTCGGTGGGGCCTTCGGTCGCCGGGTTCAGCACGAATGGTCCGGAGAACTGCTTGCGCAGGGCGAGGGTGGTCTCCCGTGCCTCCGGGCCGTGCTCCAGGACGTGGAGGTAGGCCAGGCCGAGTCCGTCGATCTCCGCGACCAGGGCCTCGTAGGCGGGCTGCGGGTCGGGCTCGGAGATGTCGTTGTACGGATTGCCGGGAGAGACGCGCAGCGCGGTGCGCTCGGCGCCGATCGCGGCGGCCACCGCCTTGACCACCTCGACGGCGAAGCGGATCCGGTTCTCCGTGGGGCCGCCCCACTCGTCGGTGCGCAGGTTCGAGCCCGGGGCCAGGAACTGGTGGATCAGGTATCCGTTGGCCCCGTGCAGCTCCACGCCGTCGAAACCGGCCTCGACCGCATTGCGGGCGGCCCGCGCGTAGTCGGCGACGGTCTGCCGCACCTCGGCCCCGGTCAGCTCGTGCGGGGTGACGAAGTCCTTCATGCCGTCGCCGGTGAAGAGCTGCCCCTGGGCGGCCACCGCCGACGGGGCCACGGGGACGAGGCCGTCCGGCAGCAGGGTCGGGTGGCCGATCCGGCCGGAGTGCATCAGCTGGGCGAAGATCCGGCCGCCCGCCGCGTGCACGGAGTCGGTGACGTCACGCCAGGCCGCGACCTGCTCGGCGCTGTGCAGGCCGGGGGTGTAGGGGTAGCCCTGTCCGACGACGGAGGGCTGGATCCCCTCGCTGATGATCAGGCCGGCGGATGCGCGCTGGGTGTAGTACTCGGCGACGAGGCCGGTCGCGATGCCGCCCTGACCTGCGCGGCTGCGGGTCATCGGGGCGAGGGCGATCCGGTTGGAGAGGGTGGAGCCGGCGACGTGGACGGGTTCGAAGGCGGTGGTCATCTCTTCCTCACACAATAGTTGGTCGGCCAATGATTTGGCTGTGGATGCAGCGTACCCCATTTACTTGGCCGACCAAGATAAAATGTGGGCGGACGGTAGAATCCCTTCGGGAGACATGCCGGACCGACCAGGAGGAGCCCTTCCATGACCGCGGAATCCGTACAGGAGCCGCGCTCCGCCACGCAGTGCGCGGCGGTGCCGAGTGCGGTGCTGGACGGGCCGGTGAGTCATGCGATCAGCCGGGTCGCCCGGCTCCACCGGATCGCGGCGGGCCGGGCCCTTCGGGATCTGGGGCTGCACCCGGGGCAGGAGTTCCTGATGATGCACCTCTGGGACTGCGGGGCCGTGCGGCAGTCCGAGCTGATCAAGGCGGTCGGCCTCGACCCCTCGACGGTGACCAAGATGCTCCAGCGCCTGGAGCAGTCCGGCCACGTGCGGCGCCGCCCGGACCCCGCGGACCGCCGGGCCTCCCTGGTCGAGGCGACGGACACCAGTCGCGGACTCCTGCTCGAGGTCCGCAGGGCGTGGGGCGAACTGGAACGCCAGACCCTGGACGGCCTGGACGCCGCCGAACGCGCCGAACTGACCCGCCTCCTGGGCAAGGTCGAAACCACTTTGTGTGCGGAGGTCGCCCGAGGCGGCGTCGCGGAGTGCGATGCCCCCTACAAGGGGCCGGGCGGCTGCTGAAGGCGGCGCCTTCCGGACCTCGCCGATCCGCGTACACGGTGGGCGATCTTGTTCGGTTTGACAGAGAATCGCCATGAAGGACGTCCTCACCCGATGTCGGCAGTGCGGATCGGCGGTCCGAAGGTCGTGGGAAATGGCACCGGCAACACTCCAGGACGCAGAACGGACCGAGACCGACCGCCCTCGAAGATCCCGGGGCGCACCCACGGGACGAGTGGTCATCCGCCTCGGAGGAACTCGCGTCCGTCCGAACCACCGTGGCGAGCCCGAGACCGTCGAGGCGACGGCCGAGGCCGCGTACGACCGGCTCCGGCAGGCCGAGGTCAGGACGTACGTCCCGATCCCGGCCGAGCGCCGGTCCCGGCAGGCGCCGGCCGCCGCCGGGAGGACCGCGGACGCGGTGTGGGACCGGCCGTGACCGCCGGGGGCCGGGGAAGGTGCGGACGCTGATGGCCGACAGGAGAGCCGAACACATCGCGGACTTCATCGAGCCGCTGCGGGTGCGACCGGGGTCGAAGGTGCACCTGGAACGGGACTTCGACCCCCGCTACAAGGCCGGCATGAAGAAGCGGGACAGCGCCGAGCTGCTGCGGACCGGGGTGTCGCTGCTCGCCGAGTACCAGGAGCGGCTGGCCGCCCAGGACACCTACGGCGTGGTGCTCGTCCTCCAGGCGCTCGACGCCGGAGGCAAGGACGGGACGATCCGCCACGTGATGAGCGGCGTCAATCCCCAGGGCGTGCGGGTCAGCAGCTTCAAGGTGCCCTCCGCCGAGGAACTCGAGCACGACTACCTGTGGCGCTACGCCCGGAGGCTGCCCGAGCGCGGCGAGATCGCCATCTTCAACCGCTCGCACTACGAGGAGGTCCTGGTCGTACGGGTCCACCCCGAGGTGCTGCTCCGGCAGAAGCTGCCGGAGCACGTACTCGGTCCGGACATCTGGGACCGGCGCTACCGGGAGATCAACCACTGGGAGCGCTACCTCACGGACAACGGGTTCAAGGTGGTGAAGATCTTCCTGAACCTGTCCAAGGAGGAGCAGCGCACCCGCTTCCTGAAGCGGATCGACCTGCCGGAGAAGAACTGGAAGTTCTCCGCCGCCGACGTCCGGGAGCGAGCCCGGTGGGACGAGTACCAGCACGCGTTCTCCGAGATGCTGTCGGCCACGAGCACGAAGTGGGCGCCGTGGTACGTCGTGCCGGCGGACCGGAAGTGGTTCGCGCGGATCTGCGCGGCGGCGGTCCTCGCGCACACCCTGATGGACATCGATCCGCAGTACCCCGATGTGGGCGAGGAGGCCCGCAAGGATCTCCTCGTCACGAAGCGGAGCCTGGAGCGGGAGGCCCCGGCCGGCGCCCCGGCCGATCCGTACGCCGCCCGGCAGGGCAGGCCGAGGAAGAAGCGTGGCTAGCGGCCCTCGGACGGCGCGCGGCCGGCCCGGACGCGTCCGCGGCCCCGGATCGGAGGCACAACCATGACGGTGCGGTCGGATTCCGTGGAGGAACAGCCCCGGGCTGCCGGGGACGGCTGGTACCCGCGCTCCCCCGAGGAGGTAGTGGCGGCGTTCCATGCCGATCCCGCGGTCGGCCTGTCCGCGGCGCGGGCGGCCGAACTCCTGGCCGCGCACGGCCCGAACGCACTGCCCGAGGAGCAACGGACTCCGTCCTGGCGCCGGTTCCTCGCCCGGTACCGCAGCTTGGTCGCCTTGGCGCCGTTGGCGCTCGCCGTGCTGGTGACCCAGTTGGACGGCTTCCAGCGGGTCCTCGGGACGACCGAGATCGACGCGCGGCAGTTCGGCCGGGCGCTGCCGGCCGCCGTCGCACTGCTGCTCGTCCGGGAACTGGGCAAGCTCATGGCCCGCCGGTCGAGGCCCTCATGAGCAAGGCCGGTCGGTGACCACCCGGCGCGACGGTCACGGGGTCCTGTCCCGCCTCCGGGCGGTTCCCGGGATCCGTGCGGTGGCGTCCTACCGGCGCGAGTGGCTGCCCAAGGACCTGGTCGCGGGCGTCGTCCTGACCACGCTGCTGGTGCCGCAGGGCATGGCGTACGCGGAGCTGGCGGGCCTACCGGCCATCACCGGCCTGTACACGACGATCCTCTGCCTGCTCGGGTACGCGGTGTTCGGGCCGTCCCGGATCCTGGTGCTGGGCCCGGACTCCTCGCTGGGTCCGATGATCGCCGCCACCGTGCTGCCGCTGGTGGCGGCCGACGGGGATCCCGAGCGGGCCGTCGCACTGGCGTCGATGCTCGCGGTCATGGTGGCGGCCATCATGATCTTGGCATCGGTGGCGAAGCTCGGCTTCATCGCCGACCTGATCTCCAAGCCGACGATGATCGGCTACATGAACGGCCTGGCGCTGACCATCCTCATCGGCCAGCTCCCCAAGCTCCTCGGCTTCAAGGTCGAGGCGGACAACCTGATCGGCGAGTGTGCCGGCCTCCTGGGGAAGATCGCCGACGGCGCGGTGGTACCGGCCGCCGCCGCTGTGGGCTTCGGGGGGATCGCCCTGATCCTGGTCCTGCAGCGGTTCCTGCCGAAGGTTCCCGCGGTGCTCGTGATGGTGGTCCTGGCGATCGCCGCGGCCGCCGTCTTCGACCTGGACGAGCACGGCGTCGGCCTGGTGGGGGTACTGCCCGAGGGCTTCCCGCCGTTCACGTTTCCCGATGTGCGCCTCGCCGACCTCGCGCCGCTGCTCGGCGGTGCGCTGGGCATCGCCCTGGTGTCACTGGCCGACACGATCTCCAACGCGTCCGCCTTCGCGGCCCGCACCGGCCAGGAGGTCCGCGGCAACCAGGAGATGGCCGGCGTCGGTGCGGCCAATCTGGCAGCCGCGCTCTTCCAGGGCTTCCCCGTCAGCACCAGCGGGTCCCGGACGGCGGTGGCGGAGCGCGCGGGTGCCCGGAGCCAGCTGACCGGGGTCGTGGGAGCGGCGCTCATCGTCCTCATGCTCGTGCTGGCTCCGGGCCTCTTCCGCAACCTTCCCCAGCCGGCCCTCGCGGCCGTGGTCATCACTGCGTCGCTGTCGCTGGCCGACGTACCGGGAGCCGTACGGCTGTGGCGGCAGCGCCGGGCTGAGTTCCTGCTCTGCTTCGCCGCCTTCGCCGGCGTGGCCCTGCTCGGCGTGCTGTCCGGCATCGCGATCGCCGTGGCCCTGTCCGTACTCAACGTCTTCCGGCGGGCCTGGTGGCCGTACGAAACCGTGCTCGGGCGGGTGCGGGGTCTGGAGGGCTACCACGACATCCGCTCCTACCCGAGCGCCGAGCAGCTGCCCGGCCTGGTGATCTACCGCTTCGACGCCCCGCTCTTCTTCGCCAACGCCAAGACCTTCCGCGACGAGGTCAGGCGGCTGGCCGGCGCGGATCCGCGGCCGAGCTGGATCGTGGTCGCGGCGGAACCCATGACGGATGTGGACACCACCGCCGCCGACATCCTGGAAGAGCTCGACGAGGCGCTCAACGCGGACGACGTACACCTCGTGTTCGCCGAGCTCAAGGATCCGGTTCGACGGAAGATCGAGCGGTACGAACTCACCCGGACCATCGATCCCCAGCACTTCTTCCCCACCGTGGAGGCCGCGGTCGCCGCCTTCCGCCTGCGCACCGGAGCGCAGTGGACCTCTCCGGGCACCGACGGGACGCCCGGCCCCCCGCCCACCGGCCCGCAATGACGGCCCGCGCTCCGGATGGCACGACCGAGAGTGCCTTGGGAACATGTCCGTGGAGGCCGCCATGAGCCAGGACCCGCCCGTACCTCCGGCGGAGGAGAAGCCGGCACGCCCACACCGCCGGCTGCCCCGTCCGACGTGGTCCGGTCGGGTCGGTTCACTCCATGTCGGTGCGGTGAACCGCTGCCTCAGTAGTCGATGCGGTCGGTCTTGGCCACCCACGCGTCGAAGGGAGCCGTACGGTTGGGCAGGTCCAGCTGCTCGATCGCCAGCGGCCACTTCGACGCGGGCTGCTTCTCGAACAGGTCGTAGAACTTGCGGTCGTCGAAACCGGCCACCGCGGCGTCGTGCCGGTCGGCGGAGAAGACGATCCGGTCGATTCGCGCCCACAGCGCGGAGGACAGGCACATCGGACACGGTTCGCACGAGGTCACCAGGACGCAGCCTTCGAGCGAGAAGGTGTCGAGCTTCCTGCAGGCGGCCCGCATCGCGCTCACCTCGGCATGGGCGGTCGGATCCAGGGTGGAGGTGACCTGGTTGTGCCCGAGCGCGACGATCTCGCCGTCCTTGGCGACCAGGGCGCCGAACGGCCCGCCGCCGTTGGCCACGCTGTTCGTGGCCAGTCTGATCGCCTCGTCCAGCCAGGTGCGCTTGAGGTCCTGGATGTTCACTTCTTGGATGTGCGCGGTCACGGTCACTCCTTGGGAGACGGTGGGGGATTTCCCTGGTGTTCTGCCCGTACGGGACAGCACCAGGGGCGGCAGGTGGGTCTCGCGGGTACCGCTTCTAGGCCGGCGTCCGGGGATCGGCGCGCGATCGGTGGCACCTGCGGGAGATCGCTACGGCTGATCGCCGGCTATGTGCTCCGGTGCGGCCGTGGTGTGGGTCGGATCCGCCCTCGGCGCAGGGCGGATGGCGAGTTCCGGGGTGACGGTGACGCCTGGATCGAGCCAGGCCATGGTGAGCGGCCCGCCGGACAACGTCTCGCTCAAGGCTCTCTCTCCCCCGCTTCGTTGCATCGTGTGTGAAGGAGTACACAGGCAACCGAGCGGAGTCAGGCAGGGACGGAAGACATGAAAACGTCCGCTGGCTGAAACCTACTCTTCGTACAGATCTACAAGAACCTTTTCGTGCACGTGATCTGACGTCCGGTCAACTGGGCGCGGCGGACGCCTGCGAAGGCGAATCTTCCTGGTGAGCGGGGTAGTTTCAACATGGACCGCTGCCGAGCCGTCGGCGCGGACAAAGCGGAACGCCCGGGCGGCCCGCGTCGGTGCGCCGCACGTTTCCTGGCCACCGGGCACCGGGCGGCCTCGGCCCCTGCTTCTCGCCGCCCGCGGGGCGGAAACCGGAAGGCGCCGCCACGGGGCGAGGTCACCCAGGACAACCGTCCGCCGGCTCGGCCGAACCCGGCGTAGAACGGTTCGTTCTCCCGCTCAGCGGCAGGCGTCGACCTCGTGGTGCCATGCCGGGGGACGGGAAGGCCTGCGGATAGAGCCGGGCACACGTGGCCAGGTGGGCCCGGAAGGCTTTGCGCAGGCGGCCCGCGTAGTGGGCGCACAGCGCCTCCGGAAAGGTGCCGGTGGCTGCGGCGTGGATGACCGCCGTGGCCAGGACGGCCGTTCGGAGGGCTTGGGCCGTGCCGGTGCCGCTGAGCGGGTCGTAGCGGATGGCGCCCGCGCCGACGAGGAGCCGCCCGGGGGTGTGCGGGGTCGGGGCGATCGCCGGGGTGCGGTGGAGGCGGGGGGCGGCCGACAGCGAACGGGGAGGGGCCCGGTCAGCCGATACCCAGCACGACCGGACCGCCCGACCGGTCGACCCGGTCCGTCCACCCCGGCGCCAGCCGCAACGACCGCACCGGGGTCATCCGGACCGGGATCCGCCGTCGCCACAGCAACCGGCCGTCCTGGGCGGCCGTCAGCACCGGGGCGGTCAGGGGCTCCCCCGACCGCAGCAGCAACGGCCGCCCCGCTGCGTCCGTGAGCCGGTTCGGCGTCACCCACAGCAGCGGGGCCCGGACGACCAGCCGTGGGCCGGCCTCCGGCCACGGCGCACCCGCGAGGCGGGCCAGGCCCGGGGCTGCCGCGGCGGCGCCCTCCGCGGCTGCGGCAGCGGCCCGTTCGACACCGCGGAGGGTGTTGCCCACCGCGAAGACCCCGGGCACCGACGTACGGAAGGAGGCGTCCACCGAGGGGCCGCGGGTGCCCGGGTCCACGGGGATGCCGCCGCGGCGCGCCAGCTCGTGGTCGGGGATCCAGTCGCCCGTGAAGACCACCGTGTCGCACGCGAGGACCCCGGTGCGGCCGTCCGCGTGGCGCACGGCCACGCCCGACAGGCGGCCCCGGCCGCGCAGTTCGGCCACCGTCGTGGCCGTGAGCAGCGGGACTCCCGGTACGGCGGCGCCCCGGGAGCGCTCCGTGACCACGGCCACCACCTCCGCTCCCGCCCGGCGCAGCGTGCGTACCGCGTGGCGGGCCACCGGCTCGGCGCCCACCACGACGGCCCGCCGGCCGATGTCCTGGCCGTACAGGTGGACCGACTGCTGCAGTTCCCCGGTGGTCAGCACGCCCGCCGGGCGGGATCCCGGCACCAGCCGAGCGCTGCGCGGGCGTTCGCGGGCGCCCGTGGCGAGGACGACGGCCCGGGCAGTGATCCGCTCCAGGCCCGCCGGGCTCGTGGTCTCCAGGGTCAGCGGGCCGGCCCAGCCGGTGGCGCTGACACCGGTACGGACCGTCGCCCCTGCCGCCGTCGCCGCCTGCGCGGCCCGCCGCGCGTACGCCGGCCCGGTGAGCCAGGGGCGTACCGGCCCTGCGAATCCTCCGTGGTGACAGTGGCGCGGCACCCCGCCCGCGTCCTGCTCGCGCTCCAGGACCTCGACGTGTCCGGCACCCGCGCGTGCGAGGCGGGCGGCCAGGGCCAGCCCGGCCGGGCCGGCGCCGACGACCAGGACGTCGACCGTGCGGTCGTGGCTCACCGCCGGGCCTCCTCGAACAGCGCGCGGACGGCGGCTCCGCAGTGGAAGCCCTGGCAGCGGCCGCCCCGTGCCCGCGTGCGCCGCCGCAGGCCGTCCGGCGAACCGGGCGGGACGGCCGAGGCCAGCGCGTCGCGGATCTCCCCGCGGGTGACGCGCTCGCAGTGGCAGACGATCCGGCCGTACTCCGGGTCCCGTGCGATCAACTCGGCGTCGCGGTACGGACGGAGGAACGCCTCACCCAGGTTCGGCATGCGCACCGGCTCCAGCTCCCGGGCCCCCGTCACCGGCAGGCCGCCGTCGGCGAGCAGTTCCACGACGCGCGCGGCGATCGCCATCGAGGCGCTCAGTCCCGTCGAGCGGATCCCGCCCACGGTGACGTACCGCTGCGCGGGGTGGGCCCGGATCGCGTAGTCGTCCTCACCGGTGGCGGCCCGCAGGCCGGCGTACACGGCGGTGACCTCCTCCTCCAGGAGGGCCGGCAGGATCCGACGTCCCTTCTCCCGCAGCAGCGCGAGTCCCTCGGCGGTCGATCCCGTGTCCGTCTTGTCGTCCAGGTCCTCGGCGGTCGGCCCGAGCATCACGTTCCCGTACACCGTCGGCGATACGAGGACGCCCTTCCCCAGGGCGCCGGGTACGGGCAGCAGGATGTGCCGTACGAGGCCGCGGGCGAGCTCGTCGAAGACGATCAGCTGGCCGCGCCGGGGCGTCACGGCGAAGTCCGCGTGGCCGAGGAGCCGGTCGATCTCGTCGGCGTACAGACCGGCCGCGTTGACCAGATGCCTGGTGCGCAGCGGGCCCCGGCTCGTGGCCAGGGTATGCGTCTCGCCCGGCGCGACGCCCAGAACACGGCAGTTGAGGTGGAGGTCGACGCCCGCGCGCACGGCCTGCGTCGCGTACGCGAGGGTGGTCGTCCAGGGACAGATGAGGGACTCCCCCGGCACGTCGAGCGCTCCCTTCACCCCCGGTCCCAGCTCCGGCTCGCGGGCCCGCACCTCCTCGGCCGGGATGATCCGGGCCGAGCGGTAACCGTTGCGTACGGCCTTCTCCGCGAGCCCCGGCAGCGCGGCCAGCTGCTCCGCGTCCCAGGCGACGAGGAGCGCCCCGATCGGCTCCACCGGGATGCCCGTCTCGGCGGCGTACTCGGAGAGCAGCCGGTGGCCCTCCCGGACGAGCCGGGACTCCAGGGAGCCGGGCACCGCGTCGAAGCCGGTGTGCAGGATGGCGGTGTTGGCCTTCGAGGTGCCGTCGCCGACATCGTCGGACGCGTCTACCAGGGCGATCCGCAGGGGGAGCCGGGCCAGTTCGCGGGCGATCGCCGTGCCCACCACGCCGGCGCCGACGACGGTCACGTCGTACTCCCCGCCGGGCAGGGAGCCGCCGGTGGTGACGGTGGTGACGGTGGTGACGGTCATGCCGGTGCGTCGCCGAGCAGGGCCGAGACCGCCGTGCGGAACCGGGCGCGGCGTTCCGCCGCCTGGTCCGCGCCGGCCCGCGGCTCATAGACGGCGGACGGCTTCCACTCCGGGACGGCCTCGGCAACGGTGAGCGAGGGATCGAGCCCGAGCCGGGCGACGGCGCCGACGCCGAGCGCGGTCACGTCCGGCAGCGCCGACACC
>NZ_JBSGZP010000133.1:0-13419 GCF_053611065.1 Streptomyces sp. NPDC054840 | reverse complement strand
CCGGGGCGTCGGCCAGAACCTCGGGGAAAACCAACGGCCGGACATCGATCGGGCCCATTCGACAGGAACGCGGAAAGCGGAAAGCGGAACATCGCAGCCGCGTCACGGAATGCAATTTCCAGGCAAGGGAGAGTCTCATGCGTACGCGATCCACCAAGTTTCGGCTCGGTCTCATCATTTCGGCCACTCTGATCGGCGCGGGTGCGATCGCACCGGTCGCCACCGCGGCCCCGGCGCCCTCCGCCCAGACGGTCTCCGCGTTCGGCAGCGGCGACGCGCGTCCCGGCGGCGGCCGGTTCCACGGCAAGGCGGCGCTCGGCGGCGTCAAGGTGGACAAGGGCAGCGTCCGAGTCGGCGACCGGGTCTGTGCGGGCAGCTGCGACGGATCGGTGAACGGGACCGCGGGCGGCAAGGGCGGCGTCTGCGCCGGGCTGTGCAACGGGAGTGCCAACGGCGGCAACGGCACCACGGGCGTGCCGGGCGGCAACGGTACGAACGGCGGCAAGGGCGGAATCTGCGCCGGGACCTGCAGCGGCAGCGCCAACGGCGGCAACGGCGGCAACGGCGGGGTCGCGCTGCCCGGCGGCGACGGCGGCAAGGGCGGCAACGGCGGCGACGGCGGCCTCTGCTTCGGCTTCGGCTGCGGGACCACCGGTGGCTTCGGCGGTAACGGCGGGGCCGGCGGCAGCGACGACGACTGACCGCCATGGACCGCATCGCGTACGGTGACCGGCTCCCTTCGGGGACCGGTCACCGTACGCATGCGCATGCGTGTCCGTCCCATCCGTCCCGCTCCACGGCGCGCGCGGGTGGGGCGGTCGATAGACTTCCAGGTATGGAAGAGCGGCCTGCCGCGTCCGGCGGCGTCACACGGCCGGGCGAGGGGGGCGTCCGATGAGCGAGGTGTCGAACCTCAGCGTGTACGCGGGCCGCGCCTCGGGCCTCATCGGCAAGCAGATCGCGGGCTACCGGGTGGAGCGCATGATCGGCCGCGGTGGCATGGCCGTCGTCTACTGCGCGAAGGACCTGCGCCTCGACCGAACCGTCGCGCTCAAACTGATCGCCCCCGAGCGCGCCCGTGACGAGACCTTCCGGCGCCGCTTCACCCACGAATCGCGAGTGGCCGCATCGATCGACCACCCGCACATCGTGCCCATCTTCGAAGCCGGTGAGACCGACGGCGTCCTCTACATCGCCATGCGCTACGTCTCCGGCCTGGACCTGCGTGCGCTGTTGGACCGGGAGGGTCCGCTGCCCGTAGCGACCGCCCTGCGGATCGCCGCCCAGGTGGCATCGGCGCTCGACGCCGCCCATGACCACGATCTGGTGCACCGGGACGTCAAGCCCGGCAACATCCTGGTCGCCGCGGGCACCGACAGCGACCACCCCGAGCACATCTACCTCACGGACTTCGGGCTGACGAAGAAGTCGCTGGCGCTGACCGGGTTCACCACGGACGGGGAGTTCGTCGGCACGCTCGACTACATGGCGCCGGAACAGATCTCCGGCAGGCCGGTGGACGGCAGGTGCGATCTCTACAGCCTGGCGTGTGTCGTCTACGAGACCCTCGCCGGCGGGCCGCCCTTCCAGCGCGAGGAGGACGCGGCGCTTCTGTGGGCGCACCAGTACGATCCCCCGCCCCCACTGACGGAAAGGCGGCCGGGAATCACTCCCGCCGCCGCCGACGTGCTGACCAAGGCTCTGTCGAAGGTCCCCGAGGACCGCTACGGATCCTGCCTCGAATTCGTGGCCGCCCTGCGCGTCGCCACTGGAGGCGGCATCGGCCGTCTCGCCGATCCGCCGTCGTCGCGGGAGGATTCCCGTCCTCTCATCGCCCCGAGGGACTCCGTGCCCCCGCGGGAGCCCCCGGTCTGGGCCCGGCCCGTCTTCTACGGCCTGCCCGGCGGCCCGTAGACCGCCTCGCCCGTCACGGGCGTTTCCGCATTCCTGTCGACGTCTTTCCTGTGCGCGATTCCCGCGATTCCCCGGGCTGTCACAGCCCCATCGAGATGGCCAGGCGGGTCATCTCGGCCGTGGTGCTGATGTTCAGCTTGGCGCGGATGCGGCGCAGGTAGGCGTCGACCGTGTGCTTGGAGAGCCCCATCTGGCGGGCGGTCTGCAGGTAGGTGCAGCCTGCGGCGATGTGTCGCAGTGCCTCCTGCTCGCGCGGGGCGAGCGTGGGGGCGGTGGCTTCGGTCTGCGGGGCGACGAGGGTGAGAGTCATGATTCCTCCGACAGATCGGTCTGGTCATCACTGCTCACGTCCTCGGAAGCAGGGGACGTATACCTGAATGTCGGTGTTTGTCCCTGATAAAGAGCTTGTCGGCGGGACTTCATGGACGTGTCCGTCGACTGTCACAGGCGTGTCACAGGGGACATTTCCGTGCATATCGCCTGACTCTGTATGGGTTCTCAGAACTCGGTGAGGGACTGCTCGGCCCAGATGGTCTTGCCGATGGCCGCGTGCCGGGTGCCCCAGCGCTGGGCGAGCTGGGCGACCAGCAGCAGACCCCGCCCGCCCTCGTCGAAGGTCCGGGCCCGACGCATGTGCGGGGCCGTACTGCTCGCGTCGGAGACCTCGCAGATCAAGGTGCTGTTCTTCTCGTGGATGAGCCGCAGCTGGATGGGCGGCTGACCGTACCTGATCGCATTGGTGACCAACTCGCTGACCAGGAGCTCCGTGACGAAGGCGGCCTCGTCCAGCCCCCAGGCCGTCAGCTGGTCCGTGGCCTGGCGCCGGGCCGTGGCGACGACGGAGGGGTCGGAGGCCAGGTCCCAGACGACGACCTGGTCGGCGTGCAGGCCCCGGGTCCGGGCGACGAGCAGGGCCACGTCGTCATCCGGGCGGTGCGTCAGCATGGCCGTCAGTACGCGGTCGCACACCGCGTCCAGCGTGTCCGCCGGCCGGACCAGCGCCGCGAACATGCTGTCGAGCGCCTCGTCGATGTCGTGGTCGCGGGCCTGCAACAGACCATCGGTGTACAGGGCGAGGATGCTTCCCTCGGGCAGTTCGACCTCGAGCGTCTCGAAGGGCAGACCGCCCAGGCCCAGTGGGGGACCGGCCGGGACGTCCAAGAGGTACACGGAGCCCTCCGGGGAGACAACGGCCGGCGGCGGGTGGCCGGCCCGGGCGACCGTGCATCGGCGGATCACCGGGTCGTAGACCACGTAGAGGCAGGTGGTGCCGATGCCTCCGGCCGTCTCCCCGCCGGACTCCTGGTCGCTCTCGTCGGCGGACAGGTGGATGACGAGGTCGTCGAGGTGGGTGAGCAGCTCGTCGGGGCCCAGGTCGACGTCGGCCAGGGTGCGTACGGCGGTGCGCAGCCGTCCCATGGTGGCGGTGGCCCGGATGCCGTGGCCGACGACATCCCCCACGACCAGCGCCACCCGGGCGCCCGACAGCGGGATCACGTCGAACCAGTCGCCGCCCACGCCCGCCTCTCCGGCCGCGGGCAGGTACCGGGAGGCGATCTCCAGCGCCGCCTGATCGGGCAGCGTGTGCGGGAGCAGGCTGCGCTGCAGCGTCATGGTCGTGGTGTGCTCCCGGCCGGACCGGTACGCGTTGCGGATTCCGGCCGCCGCCCGGGCCGTGAGCTCCCCGGCCACCCGCAGGTCCTCCTGCTGGAAGGGCTCCCGGCGCTGGTGCCGGCTGAAGACGGCCACACCGAGCGTGCCCCCGCCGGCCCGCATCGGCACCACCATGATCGAGTGGGCCGCGTACTCCCCGATCCAGGCGGCCTCCGGGTCCTGGGCCGCCCACCGGGCGAGGGCCGGGTCCGTGGCCCCGTACACGGCGCCCCGGCCCGCGACCAGCGCTTCGACGGGCGGCGACAGCGGCGGATAGCTGGTCGTGTCCCCGACGGCGACCTTGGACTCGGGGGTTCCGTCGAGGACCGACCGCGCCGCGGCGCGGCACACGGTGACCGGCACGTCGGCGTGGACCGGGGACGTATCGTCGCCGCGGGGGAGCGGTTCCAGCAGATCGACCACCGCGAAATCGGCGAACCGGGGGACGGCGGCGTCGGCCAGCTCGTGCGCGGTGCGGACGCTGTCCAGCGTGGTCCCGATGGCTGCGGTGTCGACCTCCTCCGTCAGGAGCATCTGGTGCTCCACGCTCTCCTCCACCCCGCCCCGGTCGTGCGCTGCCAGACATACCGCGTGCACCCGGCCGTCCGGGTCCCGCAACGGCGCCAGCGAGGTGGCCCAACCGTGCTCCCCGCCGACGCCCGTCGGGTGGACGAAGGCCTCCATGTACTGCGCCTCACCGGAGCCCAACGCCAGGCGCATCCGGCGCTCGATCTCGTCGCTCGCGGGATCCGGCACGATCTCCGGCAGCCGTAGCCCCCGCATCGCGGCCTCTTTGAGCGAGAGCGTGCGCTCCATGCCCGCGTTCGCCCGCACCAGTCGCAGATCCGTGTCGAAGATCGCCAGAAAACAGGGGGACTGGGTGAACGCCCATTCCTTCAGCGGTTCCTCCCAGCCAGAGCGGGGTGCGCCCCCGACCGCGGACACCACGTACCACTTCGTGGTCCCGCCGCTGGAGGTCCAGCGGTGAGCGAGCAGCGCCACCTCCATACGGTGACCGTCCCGGTGGCGCAGCGCCACCGTGCCGCTCCACCGCTGCTGCTCGGACGGCAGCCGCCGCGCCGCGTCACTGAGGACATCGGCGAGCCGGTGGGCGGCGGGCAGTCCCACGACCTCGGACGGCACATAGCCGAGCAGTCGGGTCGCCCCCTCGCTCCACTCGGTGACGATGCCCTGCTCATTGATCGTCGCCGAGGCCGTGTAGGCCGACTCGAGGGAGGCGCCCGTCTCCTCGGGCCGCTCACCAGGAGAGGTGGGAACTTGCTCCATCGCCACTCATCTCGCCCTCGCTCGTTCCGCTGCCGCCGTCCCACGGGGACGTGCACGGCCAGGCGCTCCTCTGACCAGAATGATCCAGCCGGGCAAGGAGCACCAACGCAGTGCCGTCACGCGGGGCGCTCAGCCGCCCGGGTGCGCGAGGACGAGGGCGAGCACCGCGTCGCCCGCCCGCCACACCGTCGCGCGGCGCCGTCCGCCGAGGACGGGCGGCCGGAGGCCGAGGATCGGGATGCCGCGGGGAGCCGCGCCGAAGACCCCGCTCCGGTCGGCCTTGACCGCGGCCTCCTTCAGCGCCCAGGCCCCGGTCATGGCGTCCGGCCGCTCCGTACCGATGAGCGAGAGCTCCCCGGGCGACAGGAAATGGTCCGCGACCCTGCGTACGGCGTCGGCCGAGGCGATCTCGCACAGGTCCACCCCGACCGGTGCCGGCGCGAGAGCCGCGGCGACGTGCCGGGCGGTGTGGCTGATGGAGACATGCAGGGCGGGCATCGGGCTTCCGCCGACGACGACGCGGGGACTGCCGTCCTCCCGAGGGAGGATCTCCACGCTGTCCGCAGGCGCGGAGACCACCTCACCCACCAGCCGCTTCGCGAGGAGCCGGCCCGCCGTCCACTCGGCCTGCCGCCAGGCCGGCAGCGCGCGGAGCACGCGCCGCTCGGCCGCCGAGAGCGGAGGCACCCGACCGAGGTCACAGGCCCGGGCGAAGACCAGCCGGGCTCCGCCCCACCGGTGGACCCGGCCCGACGCGATCGCCCGGAAGCCGGCGTCCACGGCGGCGGCGGTCATGAGACCGGGGCCGCGTCGAGGAGCAGCAGCTCGCGCGTCAGCGAGGCCACGGCCTGGCGGATCTGGCCGGGCGTGTGGTCGTACGTGATGAAGAACCGCAGCCTGGCCAGCTCCTCCGGAACGGCCGGATGGAGGATGGGGTTGACGCTGATGCCCTGCCGGAACAGCGCCTCCGCGAGCCGCAGGGTCTTCAGCGAGTCCCCCACGATGCACGGCACGACCGGCGTGTCATGGCTGTCCCCGGTGTTGATGCCCGCCTCGCGCGCGAGGTGGACGAAGAGCGCCGCGTTCTCCGAGAGCCGTGCCACCCGCTGCGGCTCGGCGCGCAGCATGCGCAGGGCGGTCAGTGAGGCCGCGGTGTCGGGCGGGGTCATCCCGGCGCTGTAGACGAAGCCCGGCACGGTGTAGCGCAGGTACTCCACGACGGGGCGGCTCCCCGCGACGTAGCCTCCGCAGCTCGCCAGCGCCTTGGACAGGGTGCCCGACCACAGGTCGACGGCCGAGCGGTCGACGCCGTAGTACTCGCCGATGCCGCGCCCGGTCCGGCCGATCGTCCCGATGCTGTGCGCTTCGTCGATCATCAGCAGGGCGCCGTGCCGGCGCTTGACGTCGACGAGTGCGGGGAGGTCGGCGATGTCCCCGTCCATGCTGTAGACGCCTTCGACGACGACGAGCACCCGCCGGTACTGGTCCCGGACCTGGGTCAGCAGGGCGTCGAGGGCGGTGGCGTCGTTGTGGGGGAATGGCCGCCGGGTCGCACCGGAGAGCCTGCAACCCTGCAGGACGCTGTCGTGGGCGAGGGCGTCGTGGACGATGAGGTCCCCGGGCCCGACGAGGTGGCCGATCACGGTGACGTTGGTGGCGTGGCCGTTGGCCAGGGTGAGCGCCGCTTCGCATCCGAGCAGGTCGGCGAGCTCGCTCTCGAGTTCCAGGTGGAGCGGTCGGCTGCCGGAGAGCAGCCGGCTGGCGGAGACGGAGGTGCCGCAGCGCTCTATCGCCTCATGGGCCGCCTCGTTCACCTGCGGGTGGGTCGCCATGCCCAGGTAGTTGTAGCTGGAGAAGGAGAGGAGTTCCCGGCCGTCGATCACGGTCGTGTCCGTCAGCGCGCCCTCGTGGACGAGGAAGTACGGATTCGGCAGCCCCAGCTCGGAGAGCGTCGTGACGCGCTCGGCGTGGGCGGTGACCTCCGGGAAGCACTCGATCCGTGTGTGCTCCTCGGGCAGCGGGGTGGCGGCCGGTTCCATGGCCGCCGGAGGGTCGGCGGGCGGGTCGGCGGGCGGGTCGGAGACCGGATCGCACACCGCGTCGGCGGGCGGCGCCGGGACTTCGGCGGCTGCGGAGCGCTGCTCGGGGACGGTGGCCGGCACGGCGTCGCCGCAGCCGCTCGCGATCATCGCGGTGATCCCGGCGACGGTCGGCCGGTCGGGGGCCGTTTCGTCGCGGGTCCACCCGGGCCACTGACGCTTGAGGGAGGTGAACAGGTCGGTCAGCATGAGCGAGTCGAAACCGAGGTCGTCGATCAGCAGCTGGTCATCGCGCAGATGGGCCATCGGGAACGCGCTGACCCGGGCCACGTGCGCGAGCACGGACTCCCTGACGGTGGTGAGGTCCCCGGGGGGCGTCGGTTCCTCGTGGGCCTCGTGGGCGGGCGCGTCGGGCACAGCCGGGACGTCCGGTGCCTCCGGTGCCTCCGGTGCCTCCGGTGCGTCCGGTGCGTCCGGTGCGGCGGGGGGCACCGCGGTGGGGTCGGCCGTCGCCGGGGCGAGGGCCTCCGCGGCCCGGTTCGGCTCGGGGAGGGTCTCGGCGAGGCGGGCCAGCAGTGCCGCCTCCGTGGCCGCGTTCGGCTGGGGAAGCGCTTCGGCGAGGCGGGCGAGCAGCGCCGTCTGCTGCTGGACCAGCCGGCGCAGCTCGTCCATCGGGTTCAGCGGCGAGTTGTTCATCGTGATCTCCTCGGGAGATACGGACCGGGCACGGGCCTGGGACCGGGGCTGGTGTGAGGGGACGGGGGCGCCCGTCTTCCCCGGGCGCCCACGGGGCACCCAGTAGGACTGGGTGGCGAGCTTGGCCACCGGCAGGTCGAGCAGTCGGCACTCCTCCGGGGGGACCAGTGCGCGCGGGTCGACCGGGGCGCCCAGGACCGCGAGCCGGGCGAGGACCCGGACGAGACTCCGCCCGCCGTCCGGCGCCGTCCCGGTGACGGGGACGACGTGGACGTCGCCGTGGTCGGCGAGGTTGCGGCGGACCGAGGTCAGGAGCGAGTTGCCGCCGGTCACCTGGAGGAAGACGCGGGCCCCCTGGTCGTAGGCGGTGCGCACGGCGTCGGCGAACTGGACCGGCGCGGACGCGTGCCGGGCCCACAGCTCGCGCAGCCGCTCGGGATCGGTGCAGACGGCCGCGTCCACGGACGAGACGAACGGCAGGACGGGGCTGCTGACCGGGTGGTCGGCGAGGTCCGCGCGCATCTTCTCGTCGGCGGTGGCGAGCCGGGGCGAGTGGAAGGCGTTCGACACGTCGAGCGCCACCGTGACGACCCCCGCCTCCGCGCAGGCCTGCCGCATGGCGTCGAGTCCTTGCCGCGTACCGCTGACCACGACCTGACGCGGCTGGTTGAAGCAGGCGAGCCACACGTCGTCGATGCCGTTCGCCAGCCGCCGGCAGGTCTCCTTGTCGGTCTGTACGGCGAGCATTCCGCCGCGCAGGCAGCTCTCGGCCTCCCGGAGGGTCGCGCCCCTGTGCACCAGCAGCCGTACGGTGTCCTCGTCGGTGAGGGCGCCGGCCGCCGCGGCCGCGGCGAACTCCCCGACGCTGTGGCCGAGTACCAGGTCGGGAGCGATGCCGAAGCCGGCGAGGAGCCGGGTGGCGGCGATCTGGACGGTCCCGATCAGCGGCTGGCACACCTCCGTGGAGGCCATCCGGCGCCCGATCTCCCCGGCGTCGCCGTCGGCGGTCGCCGCCTCGCCGTACAACAGGTCGCCGATGTCGAAGCCGGCGCCCTCGCGGGCCGCGGCGCCGAGACCGTCGACGGTCGCCCGGAAACCGGGGAACCGCTGGTAGAGGTCCCGCATCATGCCCGGTCGCTGACTGCCCTGACCGGGGAAGAGGAAGGCGATCCGGCGCTGTTCGGCCGGCAGCGGGGCGTCGGCGGCGAAGGCCCCGTCGCCGAGGTCGCCCCGCTCGCCCGCGGCGAGCTGCCGTTGCGCGTGGCGCAGCCGCAGGACGAACGCCTCCGTGTCGTCGGCGACGATCGCGAGCCGGGCCGTCAGCGGCCGGCGGGAGCCGAGGGTGTGGGCCACGGCTGCCAGCGGGGCGGGGTCCGCCGTGTCGAGTGCGTCGAGAACGTCGCCGATGTACCGGTCCAGCAGCTCGGGACCGCCTGCCGAGAGCAGGACGAGCTGAGGGCCGGAGTCCCGGCCGTCCCCGGCGTCCCCGGTGCGTTCCGGGAGGCGACCGGGGGCGGGGGCCCGGGCGGGCCGCTCCTCCAGGACCACGTGGACGTTCGTCCCGCCGAAGCCGAACGAGCTGACGGCGGCCCGGCACGGAGTACCGGAGTACGGAAACGGCCGTGCGGTGTCGGCGAGCCGCAGGCCCGCGGCGCTGATGCCCAGACCCGGGTGCGGGGCGGTCTTCGGCTGCGGAACGATCGTCCGGTGGTGGACGACCAGGGCCGTCTTGATCAGTCCGGCGATGCCCGCCGCGGACAGGGAGTGACCGATGAGGGCCTTGCCCGCGCCGATGTAGCACAGCGAGGGGTCGTCGTCGGGGTACTCGGTACGCAGTCGGCGCAGCGCATCGACCTCGGCGCGGTCGCCGGTCGCGGTACCGGTCCCGTGGGCCTCGATGAAGCCCACCGCGGACGGCGCCACCCCGGCGTCGTCGTAGGCCCGGCGCATGGCGCGCAGCTGGCCTTCGGGAGCGGGCGCCAGCGGCCCGGGGGACGCGCCGTCGTTGGCCGAACCGATGCCCTTGATCACCGCGTAGACCCGGTCGCCCGCGGCGAGCGCGTCGGCGAGCGGCCGTACCACCACGACGCCGGCGCCTTCGCCGAGCACGAAACCGTCGGCACCCTCGTCGAAGGGGCGGCACACCCCGGTGGGGGAGAGCGCCCGGAGCGTGGAGAAGCCGATCAGGCTGTCAGGGGTGAGGTTGACGTACACCCCACCGACGACGGCGATACGGCAGCCGCCCTGACGCAGTTGCGCCACGGCCTGGTCCAGGGCGACGAGCGAGCCGGAGCAGGCGGCGTCGACGGCGAAGCTGGGCCCGCCGAGGTCGAAGTGCCGGCTGACGGTGCCGGGGGCCATGTTGAGCAGGCTTCCCGGCAGGCTGAAGGCCTGGACGGTGCCGAGCGATCCCGCGTGGTCCTTCACGGCGTCGAGGAGCCCGCCGTGGTCCGCCGCGGCCTGCCGCGCGTCCTCGGCCAGGGTGATGGCCCGGATGGGGGCCGACATGAGGTCCTTGTAGTCGGACACCGACATTCCGCAGAAGACGCCGGTGTTCTCCCGGTCGAAGTCGCCCCGGCCCAGCCCCGCGTCGTCGAGGGCTTCGCGGGTGACGTCCAGCAGCAGTCGGTGCTGCGGGTCCATGGCCCGGGCACGGGCCGGCGGTACCCCGTAGTGCAGGGCGTCGAAGCGGTCCACGTCGTCCAGGAAGGCGACCTGGTCGGTGTACGCGGCATGAGGGGCCGACGGATTGCCGGGTTCGTGGAAGGTCTCGTGGTTCCAGCGCTCCTTCGGCACGGTGGAGAACTGCCGCTTCCCGCTCAGCAGGAGCTTCCAGTAGGCGCTGATGTCGGGAGCGCCGGGGAAGCGGCAGCCGAGTCCGGTGATGGCGATGTCAGTCATGGGAGGTCTTCCTTGCCGTGAGGGTCGTACGGGGTGTGAGGGGGACGGGTACGGGAGGGGACGGGGTACGGATCGGTGGTCAGTGGCGCGCCCGGGCCGGGGTACGCGGCGCGGGCCGGGCCGCGGGACACCTGCGGACGGGAGCCGGGGGCGGACGGGACGCGGGCAGCGGCTCCCTGGGCCGGACGGGACGCGGCGCCCACCAGTTCAGGCCGCCCGCCAGGCGCATGAGCGCGGGTACGAGGACACCCCGTACGAGCGTGGCGTCGAGGAGGACGCCGAGGCCCGCGCCGATCCCGAAGAACTGCAGGAGGGACACCCGCGAGGTGCCGAAGCTCAGGAGGGTGAAGGCGAGCAGGGCGCCGGCGGTGGTGACGATGCCGCCCGTGCGGGCCATGCCCGTGACGATCGAGCGGGAGTTGTCCTGCCCGGCGTCGTGCGCCTCCTTGATGCGGGCGAGGACGAACACCTCGTAGTCCACCGAGAGCCCGAAGACGATGCAGAACAGCAGGACCGGCATGGTCGTACTGAGGGGTCCCGGCGTGAAGCCGAGCAGCTGGTGCAGATGACCCGACTGGAAGACCCACACCATGGCGCCGAGGACGGCCGCGAGACTCAGCGCGTTCAGCGCGATGGCCTTCAGCGGCAGCAGCAGGCTGCGTGTGAAGCCCAGCAGCAGCGCGAAGGTGGTGACGGAGATCAGCGCGAGCGCCGACGGGAGCCGGTGACCCACGGTGGCCTTGGCGTCGACCAGGACCGCGCTCGGTCCGCCGACGAGGACCTCGGTGCCCGCCGGCGCGGGGACCGCGCGGACGTCGTGGACGAGCTGCTGGGCGGCGTGCGACTGGGGATCGACGAGCGGCACGACGCTGAGTCGCACCGGGCCGTCCCCGGCGGGCCGGGTACCGGCCCCGGCCGACCCGGCGACCGCCGCGGCGGCCCGCTCGCCGTACCGGAAGCCGCCGTCGGGTCCCACGACGTGGGCGACCTGCGGGAAAGCGGACAGGCGGCGGGCGTACCGCGCCCGCTCCCCCGGGGAGGCGCTGCCCGTGGTGACGACGGTCAGCGCGCTCGCGCCCTTCATGTCGAAGCGGTCGCGCACCAGGTCACCGGTGTGCCGGCCGGCCGCGCTCACCGGCAGCGCCCGGTCGTCGGGGGTCGCGAAATCGGCGTGCGCGAAGGGTGCGGCGAGCAACGTCAGCAGTCCGATCACCGGCAGCGCCGCGATCAGCGGGCGGCGTACGACGATCCGCGCCAGCCCCTCCCAGAATCCGGACCGGGAGCCGGAGCGGACCTTGCGGCGCCACGGCACGGCCCAGGCGTTCACCCGCTTCCCGAGCAGGGCGAGCAGGGCGGGCAGTACGGTCACGGCGCTCACCGCCGCGATCGCCACCACGGCGATGCCCGCGTAGGCGAAGGAGCGCAGGAAGTACGGCGGGAACACCAGCAGCGTGGCGAGCGCGGCGGAGACCGTCGCGGCGCTGAAGGCGATGGTGTGACCGGCGGTGCGCACGGTCCGCACGGCGGCGGTCCGCGGGAGGAATCCGGCGGCCAGCTCCTCGCGGAACCGGGAGACGACCAGCAGTCCGTAGTCGATGCCCAGCCCCAGCCCCAGGGCCGTCGTGAGGTTCAGCGCGAACACCGACACGTCGGTGACGCTGCCGAGAACGCTCAGGACCAGCAGCGTCCCGGCGATGGCGAGGACCCCGATCAGCAGGGGCAGGGCCGCGGCGACCACGCTGCCGAACACCAGGACCAGCAGGATCAGGGTGCCCGGCAGGACGACGGACTCGGCCCGCTTCAGGTCGGACTCCGAGATGTTCTGGAGCTCGGCGTCGACGAGGGCGCTCCCTCCGACGTGCACCGTCAGGGCCTTCCCGGTGTCGGCCGGGGCGGCCAGCTCCGCGCGCAGCCGTTCGGCCCGCGTCGCGAGTTCCGCGCCCTCGCCGTCCACGTGCGCGACCAGCATCGCCGCGTGGCCGTCGCGGCTGCGCAGTTCCGCCGCGCGGTGGGTCCAGTACGAGGTCACGGCGCTCACGTGCGGCTGCGCGGAGAGCCTTCCGGTCAGTTGCTCGCCCGCCCCGCGTGCGGCCGGGTCGTCCACGGAACCGCTGCCGCTCTGCGCGACGAGGACCAGGTTGGGGGAGGCGCCAGGGCGCGCGCCCGCCAGCTGTGCGGCGCGGCTGGACTCGGACCGCGGATCGTCGTATCCCTGGGTCTTCAGCCCGCCGGCCGCATCCCTGCCGAACAGGACGGACAGGAGGAGGAAGACGAGCGCGCCGACGAGGACGAGTCGGGGGTGACGGGTCACGAAGGCCCCTGCGCGGCGGAACATGGATGCCTCCGGTACGGACGGCGATTCGCTCCTGCTCTTGCGCAGGAAGGTCGATATCCACCGTGCCCGGAGGCGGGAAGAGGCCGTAGTCCCGGCCATTCGTACCTTGACAGGAGGGAGGGGGGCGTCTCCCGAGGGCGTCGACAAGCAGGGTGACTCGAGTGCCCGCACGTCACTCGATGTGGTGGGTCCGTGGTGGGAGTGGCGGCGCCAGGGTGCGCCCGGTGCGTCCGCCGCTGACTATGGGCGGCGTACCACCCCCACTGCCGTTGTCAGGAGCTCACCATGCTGGAGCGCAAACTGCGCAAGGACCGCACCGAGGTCACCTTCATCCTGCCCGTCGACACCCCGCCGGGACCGGTCAGTGTGGTGGGTGACTTCAACGACTGGCAGCCCGGGGTCCACACCCTGGCCCGCCGGAAGGACGGCAAGCGCGCCGTGACCGTCGAGCTGCCCAGCAAGAGCACCCATTCCTTCCGGTACCTGGCGGCCGGGGACTACTGGTTCAACGACGAGAGCGCCGGCGACCAGGACGGCCCCAACAGCCGACTGCACACCTGACGGCCCGGACGCCTCGCGGACCCGGAGCGCGCC
>NZ_JBSGZP010000132.1:0-13555 GCF_053611065.1 Streptomyces sp. NPDC054840 | reverse complement strand
CTTGATGTCCTTGACCAGGCGCTCCTGGGCCTGCGCCTCGGCGGCGATGACAACCGTCCGGCGGTGGCGTTCGGCCTCCTCCACGACACGCAGCTTCTTGATCGACTCCTCCTGCTCCGCGACCGTACGGTCCACCGCGACCCGCTCGCGCACCACCTCGGCGATATCCCGCTTCTCGGTCTCGACCTCCTTGTCGGCGGCGATCCGCGTCAGCTGCGTCTCCCGCTCACGAGCGATGACCTCCAGCTGCCGGTCCTTCTCGATGCGCTCGCTCTCCACCGCGATGACCCGCTCGCGGTTCTTCGCGGCGACCGCCACCTCACGCGCCTGGTTCTCGCGCTGGACGCCGAGCTGCTCCTCCGTCCGAAGGAAGGCACTCTGGGCGCGCAGCCGCTCCTCCTCGACGACCTTGGCGGTCTCCGCCTCCTCCTTGGCCCGAACGGTCTCGATCTCGCGCCGCTGCCTGATCTCGGCGTCCGCCTGGCGGCGCTCCAGCTCCAGGATCGCCTCGCGGGCATCGACGTTCTGCCGGGTGATCTCCTTCTCCTCCGTGCGCTGGAACTCGTTCGTCCGCACGTGCTCGATGGCGGTCAGCTCGGTGATCTTCCGGATGCCCTGGGCGTCGAGGATGTTCGCGCTGTCGAGCTGGCTCAGCGGCGTCTGCTCCAGGTAGTCGATCGCCGCGTCCTCCAGGCTGTAACCGTTGAGGTCGGTCCCTATGACGGCGATGATCCGGTCGCGGAACTCGTCGCGCTTGGTGTAGAGGTCGGCGAAGTCGAGCTGCTTGCCGACGGTCTTCAGCGCCTCGGAGAACTTCGCGTTGAACAGCTCCTGGAGCGTGTCCTTGTCGCTCGCCCGCTGGGTGCCGATGGCCTGGGCGACCTTGATGACGTCCTCGACGGTCTTGTTGACCCGGACGAAGAAGGAGATGCGGATGTCCGCGCGGATGTTGTCCTGGCAGATCAGGCCGTCGCGGCCGGTGCGGGTGATGTCGATGGTCTTCACCGAGATGTCCATGACCTCGGCCTTGTGCAGGACGGGCAGGACGACCTGCCCGGTGAAGGTCACGTCGACCTTCCGCATCTTCGAGACGATCAGCGCCTTGCCCTGTTCCACCTTGCGGAACAGGCGGCTGACGATGAGGAGCAGGGCCAGGGCGATGAGCAGGACGACGGCGACGAGCACGCCGAGGCCCAGGGATATGGCATCCATGGTGAAGTCCTTGCGAAGAAGGTGAGATGAGGAACGTGGCGGCGGCGGGGCTCAGCCGACGGTGCGCGGGTCGAGAGCGCTGTCGTACGGAGCGACCCAGAAGAACTCGCCGGGTTCGTCGTACGCGTAGAGCAGCCCCGAGCTGCCCAGCGGCATGGGGTCGGAGCCGGACTGGCGGACCTGGACCACGGCGGTCGAGCCGTCCTGCGCCGTCACCTCGGCCTGCCCGAACCGTGCGTCCACGCGGCCGGTTCGGATCGTCGCGACGCGGCCGATGAAGTCCTGCCGGGACGGCTGCGGATCGTCGGGTTGGAACAGCAGGTGCAGCGGGCGGGCGAGGGCGCCGGTGACGGAGCGGGCCACGAGGAGTGACACGGCCGGCAGGACGAGGGCGCTGCCGCCGCCGACACCGAGGCGGTCGAGCAGGACGGTGCCGGCGAGACCGGCGAACCAGGCCACCGCGACGAACAGTGAGGCCGGGACGGTCAGAGGGACACCGGGCGCCCCGAGTGCCGAGGCTCCGACGGCCGAGTCCAGCGCGTCGTGTTCGACACCGCCGCACAGCACGAGCAGCCAGAAGACGAAAACCACGGCCAGGGCGATCGTGAAGATGCCGGTGGGGAAGCCGAGCGCGGCGGCGGTGAACTCGCTCATCCTGTCCCCTCCCGTGGTAGGTGCCTGCGGCGCGGGGGCGGCGGCGCGTGGATACGTTCCGCTTCCGGACCCCGGCACCTCGGCCGTTCCTCCGGATTCCCCCTGCCCGATCCTGCCGGTCCTGCGGGGGCGTTCGCATTGCCGTTGCCCGGCAGTCTTTGCGCCTCCTTGATGCCGAGGGGATCTCCTCGGACGTGGGGTGCTCGCGTGGCTGTACGCGGAGAGCAAGTGGAGTTAGCTTATAACTAAAGTTAGTCACTAACGGAACGAGGGGTGACGGGATGAACGCTCCCACAGTCGTCGTGGTCGGGGCCGGGCCGACCGGACTCGCGGCGGCGGCAGGGCTCCGGGTCGCGGGAGTCTCCGTGCGGCTGCTGGACAAGGCCCCCGGACCCGCCGCGACCTCACGGGCCCTGGGCCTGCAGCCGCGCGGAGCCGAGGTGCTCGACCGCCTCGGGGCCCTCGCGGATCTCCCCGAGCAGTCGGTTCGGATCGGGCAGGTCCTCGCGCACGTCGACGGCAAACCGCTCGCGCGGCTCCGCGTGGGGCAGCCGACGAAGCTGGTGACGCGGCCCGGCCTGCTCATGTCGCAGTCCGACGTCGAGGCCCGGCTCCGCGCACGCCTCGCCGCCCTCGGCGTCCACGCCGAATGGGGCAGTGAGCTCCTCGACGCGAGCCAGGAGGGTGAACGGGTGTCGCTCCGACTCGCGGACCAGGAGATCCACGCCGACTGGCTGGTGGGCTGCGACGGCGCGCACAGCCGTGTCCGCAAGACCGCCGGAATCGCGTTCCCGGGGGTGCCCGTGGTCGAGCGATTCCTCCTGGCAGACGTGACGGCCCGGCTGCCCGTACCCCGGGACACGGTGGCGGTCTGGCTGCGCGGCGACCGCATGCTCGGAGCCTTCCCCCTCCCCGGCGAGGACCTGTGGCGGCTGATGGCGCCCGCACCCGACGGAGCCGTCGACGATCCACTGGCCATCCTGTGCGCCCTGCTCGCCCAGGAGGCCGGCCTCCCCTCCTCGGCAGTCCGCCACGCCCACTGGACGTCCACCTTCGCGATCCACCGTCGTCTGGCCTCCGCCTACCGGCAGGGACGGATGCTGCTCGCGGGCGACGCTGCGCACATCCACAGCCCCTTCGGCGGGCAAGGGATGAACACGGGCCTCGGTGACGCCGAGAACCTGGCATGGAAGCTCGCCCTGGTCGCGACCGGCCGCGCCGGCGAGGGCCTGCTCGACACCTACGAGGCGGAGCGCCGGCCGGTGGCTGCCGAGGTGCTGAAGTCCACCAGCGCCATGACCGCCATGATGCTGGGGCGGACCTGGTGGGCGAGGACGCTGCGCGACCACGCCTTCGTGCCGCTGCTCGGCCGGCCCCTCGTGCAGCGGCTGCTCTGGGAGAAGTCCTCCCAGCTGACCCTCACCTACCGGACCGGTCCGCTCGGCGGCGGAGCACCGTACAGCCGCGGCCTGCGCCCGGGAGACCGCGTCCCGGACCTCACCTGCACTCGTGCGGACGGCGCGCCCACCCGGCTCTACGGAGAACTGCCCGCCCGCTGGGGCCTGCTGACTCCGAGCGGTGGGGCAATGGGGGAGTGGGTAGGTGTCGCAGACCGCCACCTCGGAGCAGGATCCGTCGCCGTCCTGCAGGTGCCCGGCGCTCACCGGGGCAAGGCAGCCCTGGTACGGCCCGACGGCCATCTCGCCTGGCAGGGAGCTTCCCCCTCAGCCCTCGGCAAGGCACTCACGCGCATACTCGTGGACGGCAGGCAGTGACCACGACAGGCGCCCGGAGGCCGCAGATCCATGACGTCCCACCCCGCACCGCCCCCCGGACTGCGCGCGCGCAAGAAGGCCCTCACGCGCCGGACGATCCAGGAACAGGCGCTGCGCCTCTTCCTGGCCCAGGGGTACCAGAACACCACCGTCGAGGAGATCGCCGCCGCGGCCGGGGTCTCCCACATGACCTTCTTCCGGCACTTCCCGACGAAGGAAGCCGTCGTCGAGAACGACGACTACGATCCGCTGATCGTCCGCCTCATCGAGGAGCGGCCGGAGAGCGAGGACAGCCTCACCGCGCTCCGCAATGCCCTGGTGCACGGCCTGGCGGCCGTCTACGGGAGCGACCGCGAGGCCCTCCTCGCCCGCACCCGCCTGGTCTTCGAGACGCCGGCCCTGCGCGCACGCACCTGGGACAACCAGTACGCCACCCAGCTGCTGCTGGCCGGAGCCCTGCGCTCACGCAACCCGGCGGAGAGCGAACTGGCCACCCGCGTGATCGCGGCGGCGGGCCTGGCCGCCGTCACCAGCGCGCTCGGGGCCTGGGTGGAGAGCGAGGGTGCCGGTGACCTGCCGTCCTTGGTCGACGAGGCCTTCCGCGCCCTGCGTCCGGCGTAGCGGACGCCGGGAAACGGCCGACAAGCCCGCGCTACGCCGGTTTCCGTCCATGAGCGCCTCTCTGGCCGCGCACCTGGCCATGGCCATCGGGTACGACGTCGTGAATGCCGGAGCCGGGTAGGCACCCAGGGGTTACTTTGCTGCCGGGACCGGATCCGCGTCCCGGTTCCGCGCGACACACCCGATCAGGAGAAGCACCATGCCAGCCCGTGATCTCGCCGAGCCGTACCCCCACGTGACCACCGACGATCCCGCGGTCGACGCGGTGAGGTTGCTGGCCGAGCGGAACCTGCCGGCCCTGCTGGTGCTCGACACCGACGGCCTTCCGTATGCCGTCGTGCCCGGATCCCAGCTGGTGGGGCAGTTGGTGCCCGAGTACGTGCTGGAGGACCCGCTGCTCGCCGCCGTGATCGACGACCGGCACGCGGACGACCTCGCCGAGGAACTGGCGGGCCTGACGGTCTCGGAGTGGCTCCCGCGCCGGACCTTCAAGCCTCCCTACGTCGGCCCGGACGCGGGAGTGCTCCAGATCGCCGCAGTCATGGCCCGCACGCACGTCCCGCTCGTCGCCGTCGTCGAGCACGGCGGTGGGGCGGTTCAGGTCCGGCTCGTCGGGGTCGTGACGGCCGCGGCCCTGATGCGGCACTACCTCGCGGCGGGCGGCCAGGCGTGAGCGACTGGCAGAGCTGGGCCGCCGTTGCCGTCTTCGTCGGCGCCTACGCCCTGATCATCAGCGAGAAAGTGCACCGCGTCGCCGCGGCCCTGGGCGGAGCCGGGCTGATGCTGGCGATCGGCGCCACCGACGACGGCGCAGCGTTCCACTCCGACGAGACGGGTATCGACTGGAACGTCATCTTCCTGCTCATGGGCATGATGATGATCGTCGGCGTGCTGAGACGGACCGGTCTCTTCGAGTATCTGGCGATCTGGTCGGTGAAGAAGGCCCGAGCGAGGCCGTTCCGGGTCATGGCCATGCTGGTCGTCATCACGGCGATGGCCTCGGCCCTGCTCGACAACGTCACCACCGTGCTGCTCGTCGCACCGGTGACACTGCTGGTCTGCGACCGGCTGCGGCTCTCCCCCGTACCCTTCCTGATCGCGGAGGTGCTCGCCTCGAACATCGGCGGCACGGCCACGCTCGTCGGCGATCCGCCGAACATCATCATCGCCAGCCGGGCAGGGCTCACCTTCAACGACTTCCTGGTCCACCTCGCCCCGTTGTGCGTCGTGCTGGTGGCGGTCCTCGTCCTGCTCTGCCGAGTCATGTTCGCCGAGCACTTCGTCTACGACGAGAAGCGGGCCGCGGAGATCATGGAGCTGCGCGAGCGGGAGGCGATCACCCAACCCCGGCTCCTGGTACAAGGACTGGGCGTACTCGCGCTGGTCGTCGCCGGCTTCGTCCTGCACCCGGTCCTCCACTACGAGCCGAGCGTGGTCGCCCTCCTGGGCGCGGGCCTGCTCATCGCGATCTCGAAGGTGGAGACCGGAGAGGTCCTCGGAGAGGTGGAGTGGCCCACCCTCGCCTTCTTCGCGGGCCTGTTCGTCATGGTCGGCGCCCTCATCGAGACCGGTGTCATCGGAGGGCTCGCCGGCTCGCTCGCGGACGCGATCGGAGGGGACGAACTCGGCGGCTCAATGCTCCTGCTGGGCGGCTCGGCGGCGCTCTCCGGGGTCGTCGACAACATTCCCTACGTGGCCACGATGGCCCCCATCACCAGCGAACTGGTCACCGACATGGGCGGCGACCCCGACCACGTCATGTGGTGGGCCCTCGCCCTGGGCGCCGACCTCGGCGGCAACGCCACCGCCATCGGCGCCTCCGCCAACGTCGTCGTCCTCGGTATCGCCGAACGCAACCGTCACCCCATCAGCTTCTGGGAGTTCACCAAGTACGGCCTCGTCGTCACCGTCGTCACCGTCGCCATGTCCGCCCTCTACCTCTGGCTGCGCTACTTCGCCCTCGGCTAGGCCCTCTCCTCCGGATCTTGTCGGGTGAGCTCGGGCCCGGCAGGATCCGGAAGAGACGGCCTGGTTCAGGCGTCATCTCCGGGCCAGCCGAGAAGGCGGGCGCCGATCACCGCGGTCTGCAAGGTGTAGCGGTTCAGCGGATCGGCCGGGTCGGCTGCGGTGAGGGAGTGGATGCGCTCCAGCCGGTAGGTGAAGGCCCGCACGCTCAGCGACAGGCGGCGGGCGGCCTCGGTCGCCACACAGCTGCTGTCGAAATAGGCGGTCAGCGTGTCGATGAGGGGCCGGGCGCCGCCGCGCGCCGAGCGCAGAGGGCCGAGAGTGCTCTCCACCAGGTCGGCCATGGCCTGCCGGTCGCGGGTCAGGACCGGGTAGACGAGCAGGTCGACGGCGTGCAGTACGGGCCCGTCGAAACCCATGCGCTCGGCGAGGTCCAGGGCGCCGAGAGCTTCCTCGTAGGAGTGGACGACCCCGCCGGCGCCGGGGTGGGAGCGGCCGATGGCGACCTTGCCGCCGTCGGTGGCCGCGTACGCCTGCTTGGCGAAGAACGCCAGGACGTCGGGCTGGTCCCCGGGCGCCACGCAGATCAGTCGGCCCTCCTTCGTGGTCAGCAGGATCTGCCGTCCGGGGAAGCGGGCCAGGACCGCCGTCTCGATGCCCCGGGCGACCCGGAAGCCGTCGCCGTACGGTTCGGGTCCGGCCGCCACGGCCACGGCGTGTGCTTGCGACAGGCGCAGGCCGAAGCGTTCGGCACGCTCGGCGAGCCGGCCGAGATCGCTTCCGCCGTACAGCAGGTCGTCGACGAACTCGCGGCGCGCGGCCTCCTCCTGACGGACCGCCTGCTGCTGGGCCCGTTCGTACCCCTCGACGAAGGCGTCCACGGCCTGTTCGACGACTGCCAACAGCGGACCGGACGACGTGGACGAGGGCAGTACGGTCTGGGCCGCCGCGAGGTGATCCCGTATCAGGGCGCGCAACGGGAGCCCTGCCTCCGCGGCGCGCTCCCCCTCCGCGCGGCGGGAGTCCAGCTCGTCGCGGTTCAGGCGGCGGCCCGTCGCGCAGGCGGCGGCGACGATGTCGGCGTAGCCCGCCAGATGATCAGGCGATGCCGTTCGGTCCGTCACGCACTTCCCCCAGTCCTGACGCGCCATGACGCTTCCTTGACGCGGGCACCAGAGTGCCATGTGGCACGGACGTCGCCGTCCCCGGCATCAAGGGGACGTAAAGACTGCCGGTCACCGGCAGTGTGTGCCGGACGGGGAGAATGGCATGATCGGGCCACGGGGGAACGCACCACAGCCCGGATGCCGAACCACGGAAATGGGGAGCGGTGTCCGGGCGGTGGTGGGTCACACACAACCGAGGATGGCCGTATGGGCGGCTCCCGTCCTTGTGTGACCTATCTCACATGTGGTTCCTGTCAGGAAACGGGTGGCTGTCCCGCTCAAGTCGCCGAGAGCGCAGCCAACCGACAGGAGCATCAGATGAAGCACCGCATCGTCGTCCTCGGTGCCGGCTATGCCGGGTCCTACGTGGCCGGCAACCTGGCCCGCAGACTGTCCCCGGCGGACACCGAGATCACCGTGGTCAACGCCGTACCGGACTTCGTCGAGCGGCTGCGGCTGCACCAGGTCGCGGCCGGCCAGGAAATCGAAACCCAGAAGCTCGCCGACATCTTCGCCGGCACGGGGACAAGGCTGCGCCTGGCCCGTGTCACCACCCTGGACCCCGAGCAGCAGGTCGTCACCGTGACCGACGCCGACGGGGGCGCCGAGGAGCTCGGCTACGACACGCTTCTCTACGCGCTCGGCAGCCACGGTGACGACCGGAGCGTCGCGGGAGTGGCCGAGCACGCCTTCGACGTCGCCGCCCGGCCCTCGGCCCTGCGCCTGCGCGAGCGCCTGGACGCCCTGCGGGAGGGCGGGATCGTGCTGGTCGTCGGCGACGGGCTGACCGGCATCGAGACCGCCACCGAGATCGCCGAATCCCGGCCCGGCCTGTCGGTGACGCTGGTCGCCCGCGGAGAGCTGGGCGCCCAGCTCTCCGCCGGAGCCCGCGGCCACCTGCGCCGGGCCTGCGGCCGGCTGGGCATCACCGTCGTGGAGCACACCAGCGTCGAAGCCGTCGAAGCGACCGGCGTGCGGTGCGCCGACGGCACCGCCCTGGCGTCCGACGCAACCGTGTGGACGGCCGGGTTCGCGGTCAACCCGATCGCCGCCGCAGCCGGGCTGGAGGTCACCCAGAACGGCCGGATCGTCGTCGACCGCACCATGCGATCGGTCTCGCACCCGAACATCTACGCCGCCGGCGACAGCGTCTACGCCATCGGCGACAACGGCCGGCCGCTGCCGATGTCCTGCGCTACGGCCGGCTACACCGGCATGCAGGCCATGAAGGCCATCGTGGGAAGCCTGACCGGCCGGCAGATCGGACACGTCAAGCTGGACTACCCGGGCAACCACATCAGCCTCGGGCGGCAGGACGGGATCCTGCAGATGGTCGACCGCGAAGGACAGCCCAAGGCGAAGTACATGGGCGGCCGGAAGGCGGCGCGTATCAAGGCGGGCATCCTCAAGGTCTCGCTGTGGACCAACTCGCACCCGACCTTCTGCATACCCAAGCGCCGGCGCCACCTGGTCGCCGCGGCGCAGGCGTCCGCCGGGACCACGGCCCCGTACGCGCGCCGGACGCCCCCGCCGGCAACGCGGTCGCGCAGCCGCCTAGGGTGACGCACGTGGACAGCACCGCTTTCGACCGCTTCGACACCGGTCGGTTCGAGGCCTGCCGGAACCGGCTGGCCTCGCTGGCGTACCGGCTGCTGGGCTCCGCCACCGAGGCCCAGGACGCAGTGCAGGATGCGTTCCTGCACTGGCAGGCCGCCGACCGGCAGCAGATCGAGGTCCCGGAAGCGTGGCTGGCGAAAGTCGTCACGAACCTGTGCCTCGACCGGCTCCGCTCGGCACAGACCCGCCGCGAACGCACCGTCGGTGCCTGGCTGCCCGAGCCGCTCCTCGACGGCGACCCGATGCTCGGCCCGGCCGACACCTTCGAGCAGCGCGAATCGGTCTCCCTGGCCATGCTGACCGTCATGGAGCGCCTGTCGCCCGTCGAGCGGGCCGTCTACATCCTGCGCGAAGCGTTCGCTTACAGCCACGCCGAGATCGCAGAGATCCTCGACATCACAGAGTCCGCGAGCCAGCAGCACCTGCACCGCGCGCGGAACCGCATCACCGCCGCGCGCCGCCGCGGCGGCGAAGTCGACCCGGCGTCCGCCCGCAGGATCGTCGAGGAATTCCTCGACGCCGCCACCTCCGGCCGCACCGAACGGCTGGTGGCGCTGCTCACCGACGACGTGATCGCGGTCTCCGACGGCGCCGGCCTGGCCGAGAAGCTGCTGCGGTACGACACTCCGCAGCGCGTCGCCGCCGTCATGCGGGGCGGCTTCAAGCCCACGCCCGCGAAGCGGCGACTCGCCGGCGGCGCACCCGCCATCCACTACGCGGTCGTCAACGGCGCCCCTGCCCTCCTCTTCGTCCTCGACGACAAGGTCATGGGCGCCGTGACGTTCGACGTCACCGAAGACAAGATCGCAACCGTGCGCGGCATCGCCGCCCCCGCCCGCCTCGTCCGTATCGCCGAAGCCTGGAGACAGCACGAACCGGCCACGCCGCTCGTCGCCCGGTGGTGACCCCACGCCGACCGCGGGTCGGCAGCGAGCCGGGGCGGACGCACAGGCCCTCGTCGGCTCGCCCCCCGCGTTCACCACGACGAGGTGGTCTCAGTCCCGGCCATCGGGTGGAGGGAGGATGGACGCGCCGCGTCCGAGGAGTTCGGCCAGTCCGCGGCGAGTGGCGGCCAGGACGACGCGGTCCTCCGGTTTGAGCACGTACCCCGGGTGCAGGTCCCAGACCAGCCCTGACTGGCGCGAGCCCCCTTCTGCGGGGGCGGAGGCGAGGTCGGGCCGGCGGTCCTCGGGGGAGGCGGTGTCGAGGGCGAGGACCCGCCAGGCGCCCGGGCGGAACGACTCCGCGACGGTGCGGCCCTCCAGGTAGGGATGGCCGGCCACGTCCACGGCGGCGAAGAGCAGGACCCGCCGTTCGACCGGAATGGCACCGAGGATCTGTCGGCCCATCATCGCCCCGGCGAAGGCGGGAGCGGCGAGATGCGTCACGCTGCGGCTGCGGGTCAGGGCGGCGGGATGCGCGGCCCGCAGGGTGCGGTAGACGGCGGTGGCGAAGTCGTCCTCGTACAGGCGCAGTACGGCCCGCAGATTCGGCTTGACGCTGCGGGCGTACAGGGCGGCCTCGAGGTTGGTGGTGTCCGAGCTGGTCAGGGCGAGGAGCGAGTGGGCTCGGTGGACGCGGGCCGACTCCAGTACGCCCTCGTCGGTCACGTCGCCGATGATCACGGGGACGCGCAGGCTGCGGGCCAGCGGGAGACCGCGTGCCTGCGGGTCGGATTCCACGCACACGACCGGGATCTCCAGTTCCCGCAGCCGGGCCAGCACCCGTGTGCCGATCTTGCCGAGCCCCAGCAGGACCACGTGACCCGACAGTCCGCGCGGGGGCCGGCGCAGTACTGTCGCCGTACGGAAGGCCCCGAGCGCCTCCAGCGCGGCAGCCACCAGCACCGGAAGCAGCAGCAGGCCCACGAACCCGCCCAGGATCTGAAGGACCTGCCGCTGGGTTGGGTCTCCGACCGCAGGGTCGTTGATCGCGAAGATGTCGAGCAGGGTGATGTACGCGGCGTGCAGGGGATGGTCGCCGTTCGTCACCCATGAGGCCACAGCGAGGGCTGCCACCGCGGCGACCATCCCGGCCATGGACCAGCGCAGCCTCCGGGAGAACAAGGAGGCCACCGGGAGCGCCCTGGCGCCCAGTCGCTGCCTCCCCTGAGCCGGGTCCGCGTGCGTGACCGTTTCGAGGGCCAGGATGCCTCGGCCCGTCGCGGCGGCGACGGCCCGGTCGTCCGGCAGCAGCCGCGGGCCGCGGTCCCCGCTGGATTCCGCGCCCTCGGCGCCTGCCGGGTCACTGGTCGTCGCGGACAGCAGCGCCAGGGTGCACAGGCCCGGGTCGGCCACCTCACCTCTCCCCGCAGGCGTACGCTCCACCGCGCGCAGCAGGAGGCCGTCGGCCTGGACCACCTTGCTGGTACCCGCGACGGCGCCGGCGGCCAGCGCGGGCGCGGCCGTATCGGCGTCCGAGAGCACGGTCGTCGAGGAGTCCAGTTCCCGCAGGTCGATACCCGGCTCCGCCACGATCGCGGCCTGGTCCAGGAGCTCTTCCAGGTGCTGGCCGAGCTTGCGGTTGTAGAGCCGGATCACCAGCCGCAGCCTCGGGTTGAGCCGGCGTGCCACCAGGGCGGCCCGGACGTTGGTGTCGTCGTCCTCGTAGACGAGTGCCAGGGCGGCGGCCCCGGCCACCCCGGCAGCGGCCAGTACCTCCTCGTCCGGCTCCGACGCGTCCAGGATCCGCAGCTCCCGCTCGGTCGGCGGCCCGCCGCCCGCGGTCCGTGCCCGTGGCAGGGAGACCCGCCCCAGCAGGCCGCGCCCCGGTGCCCTGGTAGCACGGCGGACGCCGGGCTGAGCATCCAGGGCGGCGGGCGCTACGAGCGTCACCCGCTCCTTGTAGACCTCCCGCAACTCGGAGGCCAGCCGATGGGCCAGCCCGTCGTCGCCGCATACGACCATCCGCCCCTCGGGGGCGGGCTGTTGAGGCTGCACTGATATCGAAGACACTGCCCAAGGATGCCCTGACCACGAAACCGGACCGGCCTCGGCCGCGCGCTCGTTCCGGGTACGCGGTGCGAGCCCATCCGGGGAATCGGTGCCCGGCCATGTGCGGCAGCCCTCCTTTCGCGGCGGTACCGGTCTTCACCCTCCCCTTCGGCGCATGGCTCGGCGAGGGGCCCGACAGGCCCAGGACGGGGACCGACCGGCCCATGCGCCCGGGACGGACATCGGGCCAGCCTGGCAGTGTTCCCCACTGACCAGCGACAGGAAGCAGGTCGAAAGTCATGAAGGCACTCGTCTTCCACGGCCCGGGACAGACCGCCTGGCAGGACGTCCCGGACCCCGCGATCAAGGACGCCGCCGACGTGATCGTCCGGGTCGACGCCGTGACCATCTGCGGCACCGATCTGCACATCATCGAGGGCGATGTCCCCGAGGTGACGCCGGGCCGGATCCTGGGGCACGAGGCTGTCGGAACCGTCGTCGAGATCGGCGGCGACGTCCGCACCGTCCGCCCCGGAGACAGGGTCCTCGTCTCCTGCATCTCCTCGTGCGGCCGCTGCCGCTTCTGCCGCGAGAGCCGCTACGGCCAGTGCCGCGGCGGCGGTGGCTGGGTACTCGGGCACACCATCGACGGCACGCAGGCCGAATACGTCCGGGTGCCCTTCGCCGACCTCTCCGTCCACCCGCTCCCCAGTGCCGTGGAGAGCCACGAAGCGGTGCTGCTGGCCGACATCTTCCCCACCTCGTACGAGGTGGGCGTCCTCAACGGGAAGGTGCGGCCGGGCGACACGGTCGCGGTGGTCGGGGCGGGTCCGATCGGCCTCGCGGCCATCGCCACGGCCCGGCTGTACAGCCCCGGGCGGATCATCGCCGTCGACCTCGCCGAATCGCGGCTGGCAGCCGCCCGGGCCTTCGGCGCGGACGCGACCGCCGGTGCGACCGAGCAGCCGGAAGAACTGGTGGCCGACCTGACCGACGGGCTCGGCGCCGACGTGGTCATCGAGGCCGTCGGCGTCCCCGCGGCCTTCGAGATGTGCACCCGGATGGTCCGCCCCGGCGGCCGGGTCGCGAACATCGGCGTCCACGGCAAGCCCGCCACCCTGCACCTCGAAGACCTGTGGATCAAGGACGTCACCATCACCACGGGCCTGGTCGACACCTCCTCCACACCCATGCTGCTCCGGATGATGGCGGCCGGCCGACTGCCGGGCAGTGAGCTCGTGACGCACCGCTTCGAGGTGGGACGGATGGAAGAGGCGTACGACGTCTTCTCCCTCGCCGGTGAGACCGGTGCCCTGAAGGTCGTACTCGGCGGCCCCCAGCACGACGTGGTCGCCGCGGCGGCCCGGCACGAAACCCTCGGGGCGTGATGGCCCTGAACACCAGCACCGGGATCCGCCGCCACGGGGATGCCTGCCGGACGCACCGACCTGGGACGCCGGATCGCCGCGCGCCGCGAGGAACTCGGCCTCAGCCGGGAAGAGCTGGGCGAGCGCTGTGGAAGTGATGCCACGTACCTCGCCTATCTGGAGGAACGCGCCGCGTCACCTGCGATCGGCTCCCTGCTCCGCCTCGCCGATGGGCTGGAGACGGC
>NZ_JBSGZP010000131.1:0-13631 GCF_053611065.1 Streptomyces sp. NPDC054840 | reverse complement strand
GCGCCGGCTTCTGGCCGGCTCGCCGTAGCGCGTGTCCCACCAGCGGCGCCGCGCGGCTCAGACCTCCGGAAGGGACGGATCGGGCGTCCAGGGATTCGGTGCGCTGATGGCCCAGCGTTCGTGGTCGCGCCAGCCGCCGTCGATGTAGAGGTAGGCGGGCGAGAGCCCCTCGTAGCGGAAGCCCAGCCGCTGGACCAGGGCCAGGGAGGCTTCGTTCCCCGGCTGGATGTTGGCCTCCAGCCGGTGGAGCCGCAGGTCGGTGAAGGCGTGCCGCAGGGCGGCGGCGACCCCTTCGGTCATGTATCCGTACCCCGCGTACGGGGCGAAGGCCGCGTAGCCGAGGGACGCGCCCTGGTAGCGGCCGCGGATGATCGAGTTGATGTTGACCATGCCGACGGCCGCACCGGTCTCCCTGAGACGGACCAGGAAGCCCCGGTTGGTGCCGTCGTCGAAGCGGCGCATCCAGACCTGGAAGTCCTCCGCGGTCGCGGGCAGCTGCATCCACGGCCGGTGCAGCGCCGAGCTGGCCCGCACGAGCGTGCAGAATTCGTCCTGGTCGGAGAGGGTGAGCGGGTGCAGTTCGACCCGTGACGACATACTGATCATGGACCCACGTTACCGAGGTCCTGTCGCGGGCCGCATAGGCCGCCTGGACTTCATCGGTTCGGTCGCTGGCCCGGCCCCCAACCGTCCATGCTTTAATAAATGCACAAGCATTTATTAATGAGGAGCGGCAGTGGTTGGACGTCCCCGCGGGGTGGAAGACGTGGTGATCCTGCGGGCGGCGGCCCAGGTGATGGGGCAGGCGGGTCCTTCCGGGCTGACCCTGGCGGCGGTGGCCCGCGCGGTCGGTGTGGTGCCCGGCACGCTCGTGCAGCGGTTCGGCTCCAAGCGCGGCCTGATCCTGGCACTTGCCGACCAGTCGGTGCGGGACACGGACGCGCTGCCCGACAGGATCCGGGAGGAGCAGGGCTCGGCGCTCGGGGCCTTGGCCGCCCTGCTCTCCGAGTGGATGGCGCCGATGGTCTCTCCGGAGACCTTCGCCAATCACCTGGCGTTCCTGTGCATGGATCTCACGGACCCCGAACTGCACCAGCGGGCCTTCGCCGTGCACGACGCCCGGCGCCGGGCGGTCGGCACACTGCTGGCGGAAGCCGTTTCCACGGGCGAGCTCCGTGCAACGACTGATGTCGAGACTCTCACCGCCACCGTGCAGGCCATCACCTCCGGCGCGGGTCTCAACTGGGCGCTCGACCGGCAGGGCACCCTCGTCCGGCGCGTCCGGCAGGCACTCGACGCCGCGCTGGCCCCGCATATCGCCACCGCCACCCCTACCGCGTGAACCGGGAGACATCCGGGAGACATGGAGAAGAGATGACGACGAAGACACGACCGCTCGCCGGAAACGTCGCGCTGGTCGCGGGCGGCACCCGGGGCGGCGGGCGGGGCATCGCCGTCGAACTCGGAGCCGCCGGTGCGACGGTCTACGTGACCGGCCGCAGCAGCGGAAAGCGGCGCTCCGATCTCGACCGCCCCGAGACCATCGAGGAGACGGCCGAGAAGATCACCGCTGCCGGAGGCCTGGGCATCCCGGTCCGCACCGACCACAGCGACCCGGAGGAGGTCCGCGCGCTGGTGGCGCGGATCGCGGCCGAGCAGGACGGCCGGCTCGACATCCTGGTCAACTCCGTCTGGGGCGGCGACCCGTTCACCGACTGGGAACACCCTCTGTGGGAGCAGGACCTGGACCAGGGCCTGCGCCTCCTGCGTCAGGCGGTGGAGACCCATGTGATCACCAGCCGGTACGCGCTGCCGCTCATGGTCGCCCGCAAGAGCGGTTTGGTCGTGGAGGTCACCGACGGCAACACCGCCCGCTACCGCGGCTCCTTCTTCTACGACATGGCGAAATCGGCGGTGATCCGACTGGCCGTCGGGCAGGCTGCCGAGCTGCGGCCGCACGGCGTCGCGGCCGTCTCCCTGACGCCGGGGTTCCTGCGCTCGGAGGCGCTGCTGGAGCATTTCGGCGTCACCGAGGCCAACTGGCGGGACGGCGCCGCCAAGGACCCGAACTTCGCCCACTCCGAGACTCCCGCCTATCTGGGGCGGGCGGTCGTGGCTCTGGCGGCCGACCCGGACGTCATCGCCAGGACCGGCCGGGCACTGGCCACCTGGGATCTCTCCAAGGAGTACGGGTTCACGGACGCCGACGGCACCCGGCCCGACTTCGCCGCGCACTGGGCCAGGAACCTGGAGGCGGAGTACGGACCCCTCGGCGATCCGCTCTGACACCACCACGCCGGCAGCGGAGCTGTCAGTGGCAGGGGAGGTTGTCAGTGGCAGGGGCTAGCCTGCATCACATGATCAAGGGGGAATTCGCCGTACCGTCGCTCGGTGCGCTCGCCGACGAGGTCGCGACCGTGCTTGCGGGTCGCCACGACCCCGGCGTGGTGGTGTTCGAACGTGTGCTCAACGGTGTGGTCAGCCACAGCTACCGGGACCGGGAGGCACTGACCGCCGCGCTGGGCGCCGTCCCGCGCGAGTTCAAGGTGATACCGCACGCGCAGGTGCGGTGCGTGGCGGGGATCGTCGGCGCGGCGGTCGGTCCCCTGCGGGCGGAGGAGTCCGGGGAGAACGCCGCGGCCGGCTGGCTCGAACTGTGCCAGCACGTGGCACTGGACTACATAGCGGGCGCGCGCGCCGGCGAGCTCGCGGCACGATTGCGGGCCGGTGATCACGTCCCGTTCCTGCTCTCCGTACCGAGCGGGCCGACCGGCGCGGTGGCGCCGCACGAGCTGGTCGGGCGCCTCGCGGAGTACGAGCGCCTCGGTATCCGGCCGGGGCCGGCGGACCTGGGGCAGGCACTGCTGCGCTGCGGCGGCCTGGTGGACCCCGAAGTGGTGCGCGCCGCTGAGAGCTTGGAGTCGGCGGAGGGAATCCGGGCGGCCGCCTGGCTGCGGCAGGGTGGTCTGCCCCGCCCCGGCTCGTGGCGGGAGCGCGAAGCGGGTGAGGCCGAGCGTCCCAGCAGGCGCCGGGGAGCACGCGTCGGCCGCCGGATCCTGGTGGGGCACGAAGCCATCGAGGGCCGCGGCGCGTTCCCCCGGCAATTCTGGTCACTGTTCCGCACGTTCGAGCCGCACATCTCCTGTCCTCACGGGTCCCTGCCGGACCACCGGGACGCCCACACGGTCGCGACGCTGCCCTGGCACCCGGACATAGCCGCGGCGCGACTGCTGACGGGTATCGCGTCGGCTGCCGACCAGGACGGCAGAGGCTCCCCCGCTTTCCTGGAGGCGCTCGCCTCGGCCGACGGCCCGGCCGGGCCCGCCGTGCATCTGGCCGTCGCCTACGGGCTCGCCTCCGTCCCCCCGCCTGACCGGGAGGCCGCCGTGCGCGCGCTGGTGGTGCTGGCCTCGCGTGGCCGGCTGGACGGCGAGCTGCTGGGGCGGGAGCTCACCGAGCTCGTGGCGCTGGGCACGCTGAGGGTGCCCCTGCTCATCGAGTCACTGCGGGCGGCGGTAGCCGTACCGGAGGGCGCCGGGGCGGTCTGGGCAGTCCTGGCCACTGCTCTCCCGGGCCTGCTGGCCCGTACCCGGCCTCAGGTGCACGGCGCACTGCTGGCCGTCGCCGCGGACTCCGCCCGGCTGTCGGGCGCGCGTGGCGAGCTGCCCGAGGTGACGGCGCTCGCCCGGCGGCCAGGGTCGTCCCAACTGCTCAAGGAGGCACGCCGGTTGCGGGACGCCCTGGCGGGGGCCTGACCGCGGGCCCTTGGTGCGGCGGACCGCGGCTGTCAGCCGTGCTGGTGCTGCTCGGGCAGTCGGCTGTCCGGGTGCGCCCAGCACTACGTTGTCGGGCCGCCCGTCGCGGAAGAAGTCCAGGAAGTCCGGGTCCGCGTGGGAGTGGTCAGGTGGTCAGTGGCGCGCCAGGACCACGATGGCATCGCCGCACCCCACCACCCCCGGCCTCCCGTCGACAGGTGGGATCGGATGCGGGCCGTTCCCTCCCCCGCCGTACCCTGAACCCCGTGTCGCCCTCCCGCCTCCACCGTGTAGCCGTCCTCGTCCTTGAGGGCGCGAAGCCCCTCGACGTCGGTATCCCCGCCCAGGTGTTCACGACCCGCGCGAGCATGCCGTACGAGGTACGCGTCTGCGGCGCGGCTCCGGGCCTGGTCACCGGCGGCGACGGCCTGTCGTACCACGTCACCCACGGGCTCGACGCGCTGGCGTGGGCCGACATCGTCTTCGTTCCCGGCTACCGCTTCCCCGACCGCGAGGACCCGCCGCGGGCCGTCATCGACGCGCTGATCGCGGCCCACGACCGTGGCGCGCGGCTCGCCGCCATCTCGACGGGCGCGTTCGCGCTGGCCGCCACCGGTCTGCTCGACGGCAAGCGTGCGACGACCCACTGGCACTACGCGCGGGCCCTCGCCGCGAAACATCCGCTCATCCACCTCGACGAGAACGTCCTGTTCGTCGACGAGGGCAGCGTGCTCACCTCCGCGGGCGCCGCCTCGGGCATCGACCTGTGCCTGCACATCCTGCGCCGCGACCTCGGCGTGTCCGCCTCGAACCACGCGGCCCGCCGCCTGGTCGCGGCCCCCTACCGCAGCGGCGGCCAGGCGCAGTACGTGCCGCGCAGCGTGCCCGAGCCGCTCGGCGAGCGGTTCGCCGCGACCCGTGAGTGGGCGCTGCACCACCTGGGCGAACCACTGACCCTGGAGGCGCTGGCCCAGCAGGCGGGGGTCTCGCCCCGGACCTTCTCGCGGCGCTTCGCCGAGGACACCGGCTACACGCCGATGCAGTGGGTCATGCGGGCGCGGATCGACGTGGCCCGTGAGCTGCTGGAGCGCTCGGAGCGCAGTGTCGAGCAGATCGCCGCCGATGTCGGCCTCGGCACCGGCGCCAATCTGCGCCTGCACTTCCACCGCATCCTCGGCACGACCCCGACGGAGTACCGGCGCACCTTCACCCAGGGCGAATAGTCCGTCATCGGCCGGGCAGCCGCCCCACGACCGGCCCCGCCCCCTGCCCGTGGCGAGATCCTTACGAACCATGGCGATCTCGCCGCTGTCGCGGAGGGTGACCGAGAGCGAACCTGATGGCGAACGAAAGGGACATCGCTCATGACTCGCATTGCCATCAACGGATTCGGCCGCATCGGCCGCAACGTGCTGCGCGCGCTCCTCGAGCGCGACACCGACCTTGAGGTCGTCGCCGTCAACGACCTGACGGAGCCCGCCACCCTCGCTCGGCTGCTCGCCTACGACACCACGTCCGGCCGGCTCGGCCGCCCGGTGACGGTCGAGGGGAATGTGCTCGTCGTCGACGGCCACCGCATCACGGTGCTCGCCGAGCGGGAGCCGGAGCAGCTGCCGTGGGCCGAGCTCGATGTCGACCTCGTACTGGAGGCGACCGGCCGCTTCACCTCGGCCGAGGCCGCCCGCGCCCACATCAAGGCCGGTGCGCGCAAGGTACTGGTCAGCGCTCCGTCCGACGGCGCCGACATCACGCTCGCTTTCGGTGTCAACACCGACGCCTACGACCCGGCCGAGCACACGATCGTCTCGAACGCGTCCTGCACGACCAACGCGCTGGCCCCTCTGGCCGCCGTCCTGGACGACCTCGCCGGCATCGAGCACGGCTTCATGACCACGGTGCACGCCTACACGCAGGAGCAGAACCTGCAGGACGGCCCGCACCGCGACCCCCGTCGTGCCCGTGCCGCCGGTGTCAACATCGTTCCGACCTCGACGGGCGCCGCGAAGGCGATCGGTCTCGTGCTGCCGCAGCTCGAAGGCAAGCTGTCGGGTGACTCGATCCGCGTGCCGGTCCCGGTGGGCTCGATCGTCGAGCTCAACACCACCGTCTCCCGGGACGTGACGCGTGAGGAGATCCTCGAGGCCTACCGCGCCGCGGCGCAGGGACCGCTGGCCGGCGTGCTGGAGTACTCCGAGGACCCGCTCGTCTCCTCCGACATCACGGGCAACCCGGCTTCGTCGATCTTCGACTCGGAGCTCACCCGTGTCGACGGCCGCCACGTCAAGGTGGTCGCCTGGTACGACAACGAGTGGGGCTTCTCGAACCGCGTGATCGACACGCTCACGCTCCTCGCCGCGGGCTGAACCGACAGCGGCCCCCGGTGGGGGCGGGCCCGGCGCCCGTGCGTCGCGGTAGGTCCCGGTCGTGATCCCGGGGCCGACCGCCACGCGCGGGCGCCTCGGCGTACCCGCGGCGGCCGCGCCGGTGCTTCGTGCCCCTACGGCTCCTTCAGCGCATGCGGGGAAGGCGGAGGCTGAGCAGGACGGTCAGTGCGATGAGGCCGAGCTGGACGAGCAGGGTGGTGGACACGGCCGCGCGCATGCCGGCCGTCGGGACCAGGGCGAGGAAGAGGCTTCCGAGCGTGGCTACGCCGAGTGCCACGGCGGACTGCTGGGCGGTGATCATGACGCCGCTGCCCGCCCCGGCCCGGTCGGCCGGGACGTCCGAGAGCGTCAGGCGTATCAGCACCGGCATTTGGAAGCCCTGGCCCAGTCCTGCCAGGGCGATGCCCGGGGCGAGTACGGCCACGCCGAGGTCCGGCCAGTCGTGGCGCAGGGTGGCCAGGAGGAGGGCGATCCCGGCCGCCTGGATGACACCTCCGGCGGTGATGATCCGGCTGCCGAAGCGGGTGACCAGGCGCGGCCCGGCCAGCGAGGCCCCGAAGAAGGCGACGGCCATGGGAGCCAGCGCCAGACCCGCCGTCACCGGCCCCATGTCCAGACCCTGTTGGAGGGTCACGGCGAGGACGAACATGAAGCCGCCGAAGCCGATCGAGAACGGCATGAGGATTGTCAGGCTGCGCCGCAGCGACTCCAGCCTGAGCAGGCTCGGCGGCACCAGCGGGGTGTGGCCCCTACGGTCGGCCCGGCGCTCGGTGACGTAGAAGGCCGCGGCGGCGACGGGGAACACGCCCAGCGAGATCCAGGTCCACAGCGGCCAGCCCGCGGCCCGCCCCTCGGTCAGCGGCAGCAGCAGCGAGACCAGGGACAGCGCGAGGAGCAGGGTGCCGGGCACGTCCACGGCCGCGGGCCGGCCGGCCCGGGTGTCCGGGACGGTGCGCGCCGCCAGGAACAGCCCGAGGACCACCACGGGGACGTTGACCAGGAACACCGCGCGCCAGCCGGTTCCGCCGAGGTCCGCGGCGACCAGGACGCCGCCGAGGATCTGCCCGGCGACCATGGACAGGCCTCCGGTCGCCCCGTACAGGCTCATGGCCCGGGCCCGGCGCGGGCCCGCGGTGGTGGCCTGGATGGTGGCGAGCACCTGAGGCAGCATGAGGGCGGCCGCCGCCCCTTGGGCGACGCGGGCGGCGACGAGGGCCCAGGCGTTCGGGGCGAGGCCGCAGGCGAGCGAGGTGATGCCGAAGGCGGCCATGCCGACGAGGAAGAGCCGGCGGCGGCCGAGACTGTCGCCGACGCGCCCGCCGAGGACCAACAGGACGGCGTACGCGACGCCGTAACCGCCGACGACCAGCTCCAGGAGTGCGGGACCGGCGGCGAGGTCGTGCTCGATGGACGGGAGCGCGACGTTGACGATGAAGAAGTCGATCATGGGCAGTGCGGCGCCGAGGAGCACGGTGAACAGGCCGAGGCCGCTCAGACGGGGCGCGGTGGGCACGGAAGCGCTGAGCACGGGGTTGGTGCGAACGGGGATCTGAGTCACCCTCCGACGATCTCCCCGCTGCCAGACGGGTACCAGAGTGTCGTTATCCAGGTACCAGGACTACCTGGCAACAGGATGAGCGGTGCGGCAGGCTGGGACCATGACCACTGTGGCTCCTGGAAGCGACGTTCGGCGGCACGAGCTGGCCGAGTTCCTGCGCACCCGCCGTGAGCGGATCACTCCCGAGCAGGTCGGTCTGGTGCGCGGGCCGCGCCGTCGGACCCCGGGGCTGCGCCGTGAGGAGGTCGCGCATCTGTCGTCGGTGGGCGTGACCTGGTACACGTGGCTGGAGCAGGCGCGCGACATCCAGGTGTCGGGACAGGTGCTGGACGCGGTCGCGCGGGCGCTGCTGCTCGACGTGAGCGAGCGGGAGCACCTGTTCGCGCTGGCCGGGAGTCTCGACCCGGCACCTCCGGCGACGTGCCCCAGCGTGACGCCGGCCGTGCGGGCGGTGCTCGACCAGCTGGGCCACATCCCTGCGTGCGTCCAGAACAGCCGGTACGACATCTTCGCGTACAACGCCACGTACGGGCGCCTGCTCGGCGACCTGGACAGCAAGCGGCCGGAGGAGCGCAACTGCATGTGGCTCGCCTTCACCGACCCGGAGTGGCGGGAATCGGTCGTCGACCTACCGAGCACGCACCGGATCATGGCGGCGAGGTTCCGGGCTGCGATGGCCGAGCACCTGGCGGAGCCCGCGTGGAAGACGCTGCTGGCCCGGCTGGAGGCGGCGTCGGCGGAGTTCCGTGAGGTGTGGGCCCGCCACGAGGTGGTCGGCGGGCAGGTCGCGAAGTCGAAGTACATCCGCAACGCGCACGTGGGCATGCTGTACCTGGAACACAACAACCTGTGGCTCGGACCGCGCACCGGGCCGAGGCTCGTGACATACGTACCGCTGGACCAGGAGACGCGCGAGCGCCTGGAGGAGCTGGAGCGGCTGACGGCACCGGCGGGTGCGGAGCCCCGCGGCTGACGCATCGCCACTCCATGCTCCCCCGGCCGGGGAGCACGATCGTCCCTTCCGACCGGCGTGGCCGGTACGGAACGTGCCGGCACGGAACGTGCCGGTACCGTCGCGACTTCACCGGAGCGGCCCGCAGGCCTTCGCGGGCGGCGCGAGGCGGGCCAGCAGATGGGCGTCGAGGAAGCCCCGCTCGGAGGCCGGGTCGTGGATCAGCCGGGCGAACGGCGCGAGCCCCACCCCGGCCAGCAACTCGGCGAAACGGTCCACCGGCCAGCTGTAGGCGGGCGTCACCTTGTGGTCGAAGCGGACCGGCTCCGGTCCGTCGGTCGCGAAGAACGAGACCAGGAGCAGCCCCCCTTGCGCCAGGACGCGCGCCTGCTCGGCGAGCAGCGCGGGCAGTTCCCCGGGCGGTGTATGGATCATCGAGTAGTGGGCCAGTACCCCGCCGAGGGACCGGTCCTCGACCGGCAGCGCCTCCATCCTCGCCTCGTCGAAGCGCAGCGCCGGACCGGCCCGCCGGGCGTGGTCGATCATGGCCGGGGAGATGTCGAGCCCGAAGGCGTCCAGTCCCAGGTCGTGCAGCATGGCCGTCAGATGTCCGGGCCCGCACCCGACATCGGCCGCCCGCAGGTTCCCCGTGCCGCGCACCAGCTCGGCGAAGGTGGTGAGCATGGCCCGCGCGAACGGCTGTGTCTCCAGCCGATCGGCGAACATCGACGCGTAGAGCTCGACGACCCCGTCGTAGGCCGCCCTGGTCTCGTTCTGGTGTTCCGCCACGGGCAGGACGCTACTCCCGCTGCGGCGGGTGCGGGCGGCTGCCGACGCGGTCAGCGAAATAAGTCAGGCCGGCGACCCGGGCGGCGATCCGCCGCGACGGGTGCCCCGCGGAAGCCGCACGAGGAGCTCGCGCCGGTGGTTGCACGGCAGACCCTCAGGCGAACGGACCTTCGGCCGTGAAGCGGCGCAGGTGGCGGGCGAAGGTCTCGGCGTCGCCTGGGGCCCAGGCGGAGAGGCTCCTCGTGATGTGGTCCGCCAGGCGTACCCGCAGCTCCGCCACGACGAGCCGCCCCTCCTCGGTCAGGACGAGCAGGTGTGCGCGCCGGTCAGTGGGGTCCGGTTCGCGGCGGATGAGGCCCGCGGCCTCCAGCCGGGAGGCGCGGCGGGTCACCCCGGAGCGGTCGACCCCCACGTCGTGGGCCAGGTCCGCCGCACTGCGGGGGCCGGTTCGGGCCAGGGCGCTGAGCACGGGGTAGGTCACGTCGTCCACGGCCTCGCCCATGCCCTCCGTGAGCCGCTGGTGCAGCTGCGTGCGGGTCGTTCGCTTCAGCAGGATGCCCAGCGCGTCCGCGATCTCATGCCCGATCTCGTTGTCCACGTCACGAGAATAGCGTGCGTCGCGCACGCTTCCCTGTTACGGTTACCGAAGTGCGTGCGGCACGCACGCATCACACCGAAAGGCAGTCCCATGACGCGCACCGGAATCACGGCCGCCCTCACCGACCTGCTCCTCAACCGCGACCTCACCGTCCAGGAGGCCGCCGACCGCCACTTCGCCCCGGAATACCGTCAGCGCACGGACGGCGCGTGGGCGGACCGGGCAGGTTTCATCGAGCACATCACCCACCTGCGCAGCGTCGTCGACCACGGCCGTGTCGAGGTCCACGAGGAGCTGTACGACGGCCTCAAGTACGCCGACCGGCACACCGTCCACGTCACGAAGACGGACGGTTCGACGGTGCGCACCGAGGTCTACCTGTTCGGCGAGTTCGCGCCCGACGGCCGGTTCGGCCGCATCGAGGAAACCACCCTGATGCTCGAAGGATCCGAGTCCGACCGCGACCTCGGCAGCGCCCGCTAAGTCATGGGGCTTCGGGTCTCGGATCAGGATCAGGGGCGGAAGCGCAGCGGATGATCGGACGGGACCTCCACCACGGCGATCCGCACGCCGTCGGGGTCGGCGATCCACATCTCGATCAGTCCCCAGGGCTCACGCTCGGGAGGTCGCAGGACATCGGCGTCCCGGCCGCGCAGCTCCTCGTACGCCGCCTGGACGTCCTCGACCTGCAGCCACAGCCGCAGGCCCGGCGCGGGCGGCGCCTCGGCGCGGCCCGACAGTTCGAGGAAGCCGCCGCCGAGGAAGTAGACCGTGCCGCGCTCGGGGCCGGTGCCGAACTCGCGGTGGACCGCCAGCCCTAGGGTGTCGCCGTAGAAGGCGCGCGAGCGTTCGGGGTCCGTGGGGCGCAACAGGATCCTGCTGCCCAGTACGTGCACCATGGCCCCACCTTCCCATCACACGGCGTCCTGCCGCGGCCGCTTCAGCGTCTTCCAGCGCCTGCGCCGGTTGCGGGGGTGCCGGTCGAGTTCTTCCAGCAGGCGCTGGGAGCGCTTGTCCACGCCCAGCTCGTCCAGGACCCGGTCGATCTCGGTGAGCAGCGCGCCGCTCAGCTGCCAGTGTGCGGGGTCCTCGCGGGCGGCGGCCAGCAGCAGCACCGCGAGCCGGTCGCGATGGGCCCTGGCGACTGCCAGTTCGCCGGTCAGTCGGGCTTCCGCCTCTTCCGCGTTGGCGCTGACCTGCGCGGTGATCAGCTCGGCGAAGCTTTCCACCGCGATGGCCGTGTGGCGTAGCACCTCCCGCAACGCGGCCGAGGTCACGGGGTCGAAGAGCGGCTCGTCCGGGCGGGCCCGGGCCAGGTCGGTCAGCGTCCGGCAGGCCACGCGGAGCACGACCGCGCAGATCTCCAGGGTGTCCAGGCCGGTCCGCAGCACCACCCTGAAGAGCAGCCCCTCCTTGACCCGCGGATTGAGCCGGAGGCTGTCCTCGGCCTGCCGGAGTGCGGCGTCCACCTGGGCGATGTCGTTGTCGAGGCGGCGCGCCTCGTGCAGCCGGGCCGCGGCCTGCTCGACCCTGGCCGGTCCCGAGGGTTCCTCACCGATGTGGTCGAGCAGCCGGCTCATGCGCTGGGCGAGGTCGGTGATCGCGGCGCCGGCCGGGCCGACCCACACGGGTGGTGCCAGCAGCAGGTTGACCAGCAGCCCGACCACCGCGCCGATGATCGTCTCCAGGACCCGGTCCCAGGCGGTGTCGGTGACCTGGCTGACGCCGAGGACGAGCATGGCGCTGATCGCGACCTCTGGTACGAACTCGTCCACGCGCACCAGGTGGCCGACGACCAGCGAGGCGAGGATCAGCAGGCCGAGGCTCCACCAGGTCAGACCCACCAGCGCGCTGAAGCCGATCGCGATCAGCACGCCGACGACCACCGAGTTCACCCGGCGGATGCTGGTCGTGAGGGTGGAGTACAGGGTGACCTGGACGACGAGCAGGGCGGTCAGGGGGGCGGTGAGTGGGATCGGCTCGCTGCTCAGCCGCAGCGCGACGACGTAGCTGATCACGGCCGCGGCGGTGGAGCGCAGGGCTTGGACGGCGACCGGCTCACGGCGGTGGCGTGCGACACGGGTGGCGAGGCTGCTGATCGTTTCCGGCATGTGGGGCGCCTTCCCGATGCTGGGCCGGATGACGCATGGCGTGGCCGCCGGGCCCCGATCGGCCGAGGATGGGCGGTAGGAGGAGGGCGCCCTGGCCGTTCGCGGGTAAGCGGTGGGTGGCCGGGGCAGTTCCTGTAGACGAGAATCCGCGAGCGCGAGGGAGAAACAGCCATGGAGGGTACGGAGGACAGGCGTGAGAAGTCGGGAGAGGGCCGTGCGGAGCAGGCACAGGAACATCCCGGTCCGGACCCGGTGCACCCCGAGGCCAGCAAGCGGGTCGAGGGCAAGAGCCCGGAGGAATTGAGGCGGCGGCAGGAGCGGAAGACGACCCGTACGGGCGACGACGACGCGGAGTAACGGCGTCCGGCGGACCGGACGGCGGAGGGCCTGCCGGCCGGCGGCCACTAGCCGGGAGGCCATGGCGGGGGGCCAAGGGGGCCCGGGCGGGGCCCAGGGCGGGGGGTCAGGGCGGGGGACCGGGCGGGGCGAGGCCGGCCGCGAGGTCCTACGCGCCCTCGTCGTAGGTCCCCGCCTCGATCTCCAGGGCGAGCTCCTGGAGGACCCCGATCGAGGAGATGTCCGTCCGTCCGCTGTCGTGCACCATCGCGAGGCTGGTGAACGCCAGGCTGAAGCCCGAGACCATGGTGTGCAGGGCGGGTCCGAGCGCCTCCGCCACCAGGGCGGCCACCTGCTGGGGAGAGGCATCGGCCGGCACCCTGATCGACGGCAGCATCTCGTTCAGGAGCAGCGTGGCCACACCGGCCGTCGGTGCCGAGCCGGCGCCGCCCGCCCCGTCTTCGCCGTTCTCGCCGTTCTCGTCGATCTCGCCCGCCTCGGCGGCCCGGCGAATGTCCTGGGCGTCGGTGAGGATGCCGATCACTCGCTTGAGTACCTCTGCGCGTTCCATCTGCGGAGCGTAGCCCCGAGCCCCGGAGCGGCGCGGGAGTTCGCCCTCACCAGGCCGTGGCCCGGGCCCTCCTCACGGGCAGTCATCCGGGATCGGGCACGGACGTGTAGCCGCGGCCGCACCGGGCAGGCGCGCCGTGACGGACACGGATCGATGGAGGAGCTGTCTCACTCATGTCTGAGAACGTCTGGGCCTATCGCGTCACCGTTGACCGCATCACGGACGTGGACCTGTCCGGCTACAAGGTGGAGGCTGCCGACGGCAGCATCGGAAAGGTCGACAAGCACTCCGACGAGGCCGGATCGGCCTATCTGGTCGTGGACACCGGCCCGTGGATCTTCGGCAAGGAGGTCCTCCTCCCGGCCGGTACCGTCACCGGTATCGACGTGGAGGAGAAGAGGATCCAGGTCGACCTGACCAGGGAACAGGTCAAGGACGCCCCCGAGTTCATCCGGGACCAGCACCTGGAGAGCACCGACTACCGGCAGCTGCTGGGTGGTTACTACGGCATCATCCCGCCGCGCTGGCTGTGATCCACGGCCGGAGCACGTGTCGGTCGTTGGAGGCGCGGGGGGGC
>NZ_JBSGZP010000130.1:0-13633 GCF_053611065.1 Streptomyces sp. NPDC054840 | reverse complement strand
GGCAGCACCCTTCACCTGCCGTCCGTCCGCCGCTCCCCCGTCCCCACGGGGTTCGGCAGGCCGATGTCCCGGTCCGGGCCGCTCTCCCGGACCTGGGGCGCCGCTCAGCGCCCCAGCATCACGCCCACGGACGACGCCTGTGCCGCCAGCTGATCGAACCCTCCGAAGAGGAAGAGCAGCAGGGCGGCCAGGGGGAGCACCATGGCCGCGGCCACCAGTGGGTGGCGGGTACCGGACTCGTGGCCGTTGAACGCGAATGCCTTGCGTCCTTGCCGTGCGATGTCCGCCATGGTCCTCTCCCTGTCGTCTGGCAGCGGCGGGCTCGTGACCTCGGGGGACGAGTGCGCCACCCGCCGCTTGTCCTCAACACTAGGCGGGCGGGCGGCTCCTGGCCTCATGCCCTCGTACCCATTGCCGGGCCTCCAGGAGGATGACGGGGCCTCCCCCGTGTACTCCCCTGGGTGGAGACCGCACCCTCGTCATGGGGGTCTTCCCGGAGGGGATGACCGGAGGGTAGTGACTTCGCTCACTTGCGTCACTCCCTGTGGCCGCGTGTCCGCCCACCGGCCGCCGACAAGATCGACTCGGCGGGGAGTCTCCTCCGGGTGCGCCGGAGTGGGCCCGGACCTGCTGCGCGGCGCCAATCACCTTGCCGCGAGGGGTGTTTGGCCGCGTGGACCGACCGGCATGCGTGCTCGGACGGCAGCACCGACGCCCCCTCAAGTGTGCTGTGCCGCACTGACAATCGAATCTCCCGGCGAGGGCGCGGCCTCTGAGCACGCATGCCGGATGGTCCGTAAGCTGTGCCACGTCAACAGGACGACCGGTCAGCGGGGTGGACATGGCGATGATGCGGCTCCGGCGCGAGGACCCGCGTGTCGTCGGCTCGTTCAGACTGCACCGGCGGCTCGGCGCCGGCGGCATGGGCGTGGTCTACCTGGGATCGGACCGGCGCGGGCAGCGTGTCGCGCTCAAGGTCATCCGGCCGGATCTCGCCGAGGACCAGGAGTTCCGCTCGCGGTTCGCCCGCGAGGTGTCCGCCGCCCGGCGGATCCGGGGCGGCTGCACGGCACGCCTGGTGGCGGCGGACCTGGAGGCCGAGCGCCCCTGGTTCGCGACCCAGTACGTACCCGGCCCCTCCCTGCACGACAAGGTGGCCGAGGAAGGCACCCTGACGGCCGCGCAGATCGCAGCCGTGGGCGCCGCGCTCTCCGAGGGCCTGGTCGCCGTCCACGAGGCGGGGGTCGTGCACCGCGACCTCAAGCCCTCGAACATCCTCCTGTCGCCCAAGGGCCCCCGGATCATCGACTTCGGCATCGCCTGGGCCACCGGGGCGAGCACCCTCACCCATGTGGGTACGGCGGTTGGCTCCCCCGGGTTCCTCGCACCCGAGCAGGTGCGCGGCGCGGCCGTCACCCCGGCCACCGACGTCTTCGCCCTCGGCGCCACCCTCGCCTACGCGGCCACTGCCGACTCCCCCTTCGGACATGGCAGTTCCGAGGTCATGCTGTACCGCGTGGTGCATGAGGAGCCGCACCTCCAAGGCGTGCCGGACGCGCTGGCACCCCTGGTGCGGGCCTGCCTCGCCAAGGACCCCGAGGAGCGGCCCAGCACGCTCCAGCTGTCGATGCGGCTCAAGGAGATCGCGGCCCGCGAGGCGCAGGGTCTCCCGGACGGGCGCCCGCCGGCGCAGCGGGCCCGGGTCGAGCGGCCGACCGGGCGGCTCCCCGAGACGGAGCGGATCGGCGGGGCCGAGGAGTACCCCGTCCGGCGTACGGAGCGTCGTACGGGCGGCGGCACCACGCCCCGGGCCCAGGGCGGCTCCCCGAGCGGTCCGCACTCGCGGCCCTCGTCCTCCCGCAACCCGCAGCACCCCGGCGGCCCGAGCTCACGGCCCACCTCGGGGCGTACGGGCGGCCGTCCGGCCCCGAGGACGACGGGGACGGGACGGCGGCCCTCACGGCCGGATCCGAAGCTGATGCGGCAGCGGCTGATCGTGTTCGTCGTGGTGACGCTGATCGTGGCGCTGGGCATCGCGGCGGCCCAGAAGCTCTAGTGCTGTGGCCGGGAAGGTTTGCCGGGTTGCGGCGTCCGGTGTGGTGCATCGCAAGGGGGAGGGCCGCGGCTCGTACTGGACGTACTTGCGCGGTCCGACAACGCGGCACGGCACTACCGCGCGGCGCGGCCCTGGGCCACCGCGTAGAAGGCGACCGCGGCCGCCGCGCCCACGTTCAGCGAGTCCACGCCGTGCGCCATGGGAATCCGCACCCACTCGTCGGCGGCGACCAGCGCGGGCGTGGACAGTCCGTCCCCCTCGGCGCCGAGCATCAGCGCGACCCGTTCCAGGGACTGCGGCGCGGCCACGTCGATCGGCGTGGCCTTCTCGTGCGGGGTGAGGGCGAGCAGCTTGAACCCCGCCTCGCGCACCGAGTCCAGGCTCTTCGGCCAGGCCTCCAGGCGGGCGTAGGGCACGGAGAACACCGCCCCCATGGAGACCTTCACCGAGCGGCGGTAGAGAGGGTCCGCGCAGTCCGGTGACAGCAGCACCGCGTCCATGCCGAGGGCGGCGGCGCTGCGGAAGATGGCCCCGATGTTGGTGTGGTCGTTGACCGCTTCCATGACGACCACGCGGCGGTTGGTGGAGAGCAGTTCCTCGGCCGTGGGCAGCGGCTTGCGCTGCATGGAGGCCAGGGCCCCGCGGTGCACGTGGTAGCCGGTGACGCGCTCGGCGAGTTCGGGACTCACGGCGTAGACGGGCGCCGGGAGTTCGTCGATGACGTCGCGCATGACGTCGACCCACTTGGCGGAGAGCAGCATCGAGCGCATCTCGTACCCGGCGTCCTTGGCGCGTCTGATGACCTTCTCGCCCTCGGCGATGAACAGGCCTTCCGCCGGCTCGCGCCGGCGCCGGAGTTCGACGTCGGTCAGGCCCGTGTAGTCGCGCAGGCGCGGGTCGTCGGGGTCCTCGACGGTGATGAGATCAGCCACAGGGTGATACTGCCTTGTCCTGGGTGCGGTGCCAACGGCCTGTCAGGCGCTGGTGCTCGGGAGGGTGCGGTCGCCCGGGCCGTTCACACGGACGACCTCGCCGATGACGATGACGGCCGGCGGGCGGACCTCTTCGGCGCGCACGGTCGCACCGACCGTGGCCAAAGTGGCATCCACCCGGCGCTGGGTGGCGGTGGTGCCCTCCTGGATCACCGCGACGGGGGTGTCCGCGGAGCGGCCGTGACGCACCAGCGCCTCGGCGATCAGGCCGATCTTGTCGACGCCCATCAGGATCACCAGGGTGCCGGTGAGCTTGGCCAGGGAGGCCCAGTCCACGAGCGAGCGCGGGTCGTCCGGGCCGACGTGGCCGCTGACCACGGTGAACTCGTGCGCCACGCCTCGGTGGGTGACGGGGATGCCGACGGCGCCGGGCACCGAGATGGAGCTGGAGATACCGGGAACGACGGTGCACGGGATGCCGGCCTCGGCGAGGGCCTGGAGTTCCTCCATGCCGCGGCCGAAGACGTACGGGTCCCCACCCTTGAGCCGGACCACGGCCTTGCCGGCCTTGGCGTGCTCGATCAGGGCGTTGTTGATGGCCTCCTGGGCCATGAACCGGCCGTACGGGATCTTCGCGGCATCGATGACCTCGACGTGCGGCGGCAGCTCGTCGAGCAGGTCGCGGGGGCCGAGCCGGTCGGCGATGACCACGTCGGCCTCGGCGAGCAGGCGACGGCCGCGCACGGTGATCAGGTCCGGGTCGCCCGGGCCGCCGCCGACGAGGGACACGCCGGGGGTGGCCTTGTGCCGGTGGGCGGGAGCGGTGAGGGTGCCGTCGCGCAGGCCTTCGACGACGGCGTCGCGGACGGCCGCGGAGCGGCGGGGGTCGTTGCCGGTCAGCACGGCGACGGTGACGCCCTCGATGCGGCCGGTCGCGGGGGTCCAGGCGGTGGCGGCGGAGGCGTCGTCGGCGCGCACGCACCAGACGCGCTCGCGCTCGGCCTCGGCGGAGGCGCGCTCGTTGTCCTCGCGGTTCTGGGTCGCGATCAGCGCGTACCAGGCGTCGGCGAGGTCGCCGTCCTGGTAGCGGCGGCGCTCCCAGCGGATCTCGCCGGTCTCGGCCATGGCGTCCACGGAGGGAGTGGCGGAGGGCGAGATGAGCAGGACGTCGGCGCCGGCCGCGATGAGCGCGGGAAGGCGGCGCTGCGCGACCTGTCCGCCGCCGATGACGACGACACGGCGGCCGGCCAGGCGGAGTCCTACGGGGTAGGCGGGGGTGTCGGCCATGGCGGATGCGGCTCCTGGGGGCGGCGGTGCTCTTGCGTGCCGCTGCGGCGCTGGAGCGGCGGTGTACTGACGTGCGGCTTCTTTGTGCTGGTCCACCATACGGCGCGGGTCGTCCCGAAGCGCGGACGGGGGGGCGGGAGCGGTGGGCGGGTGCGGGGCGGTGGGCGGGTGCCGGGGGGTGCCGGGCGGAGTACGGCTCAAGGGCCGGGGCTCCGCCCCGTACCCCCGCTCCTCGAACGCCGGCGGGGCCGAGGTCGGGGCGGTGCCCCTCCGGGGAAGTCTCCCCGGCGCGCGAACCCTGGGCCGGACCGGTCCGCCGGACGGCGGTCGGCTGCCCGACCTGCGGGGACGTCCCGGAGTGGCACCGCCCCCGCGGTCCGGCCGGAACTACTTCTCCGTGACGCCCGCCGAGTCGAACGTGGCGACCTCGTGCATCGCGCGGGCCGCACTCTGGACCAGGGGGAGGGCCAGGAGGGCGCCCGTGCCCTCGCCGAGGCGGAGGTCCAGGTCCACCAGCGGGCGCAGGCCCAGCTTGTTGAGCGCCGCGACGTGGCCCGGCTCGGCACTGCGGTGGCCCGCGATGCAGGCCGACAGGGACTCCGGGGCGATGGCGCGGGCCACCAGGGCGGCGGCTCCGGCGCTCACGCCGTCCAGGATCACGGGGGTCCGCAGGGACGCGCCGCCGAGGAGGAGGCCGACGATGGCCGCGTGCTCCAGGCCGCCGATCGCCGCGAGGACGCCGATCGGGTCCGCCGGGTCGGGCTGGTGGAGCTCCAGGGCGCGGCGGACGACCTCGACCTTGCGGGCGTGCGTCTCGTCGTTGATGCCCGTGCCGCGGCCGGTGACCTCTGCCGGGTCCACCCCGGTGAAGACCGAGATCAGGGCCGCGGACACGGTGGTGTTCGCGATGCCCATCTCGCCGGTCAGCAGGGCCTTGTTGCCGGCCGCGACGAGGTCGCGGGCCGTTTCGATGCCCACCTCGATGGCCGCGACGGCTTCCTCGCGGGTCATGGCGGGCCCGGTGGAGAGGTCGGCGGTGCCGGGGCGGACCTTGCGCGGGAGCAGGCCCGGGGTGGCCGGGAGGTCGCCCGCGACGCCGACGTCGATCACGCACACCTCGGCCCCGACCTGGTTGGCGAACGCGTTGCAGACCGCCCCGCCGCCCAGGAAGTTGGCCACCATCTGGGTGGTGACCTCCTGCGGCCACGGGGTGACGCCCTGGGCGTGGACGCCGTGGTCACCAGCGAAGATCGCGACCGCGGCCGGCTCCGGGATCGGCGGCGGGCAGACCCGGGAGAGCCCGGACAGCTGCGCGGAGATGATCTCCAGCATGCCCAGGGCCCCGGCGGGCTTGGTCATGCGCTTCTGGCGCTCCCAGGCCTCGCCCAGGGCCTTGGCGTCGAGCGGTCGGATGCTGGCGACCGTCTCCGAGAGCAGGTCGTGCGGCGCCTCGCCGGGCAGCGCGCGGCGGCCGTAGGTCTCCTCGTGGACCACCCAGGAGAGCGGGCGGCGCTGCGACCAGCCGGCCTGGGCCAGCTCGGGCTCCTCGGGGAACTCGTCGACGTAGCCGACGCACAGGTAGGCGACGACTTCGAGGTGCTCGGGCAGGCCCAGCTCGCGCACCATCTCGCGCTCGTCGAAGAAGCTGACCCAGCCGACGCCGAGGCCTTCGGCGCGCGCGGCGAGCCAGAGGTTCTCGACGGCGAGGGCCGCGGAGTACGGGGCCATCTGCGGCTGGGTGTGCCGGCCGAGCGTGTGGCGGCCGCCGCGGGTGGGGTCGGCGGTGACGACGATGTTCACCGGGGTGTCGAGGATGGCCTCGATCTTGAGGGCCTTGAACTGCTTCGCCCGCCCCTTGGGGAGCGACTTCGCGTAGGCCTCGCGCTGGCGCTGGGCGAGCTCGTGCATCGTCCGGCGGGTCTCGGCCGACCGGATGACGACGAAGTCCCACGGCTGGGAGTGGCCCACGCTGGGCGCGTGGTGCGCGGCTTCCAGGACGCGGAGCAGCACTTCGTGCGGGATGGGGTCGGTGCGGAACCCGTTGCGGATGTCACGGCGCTCGCGCATGACGCGCAGGACGGCCTCGCGCTCGGCGTCGGCGTAACCGGGGGCCGCCTCGCCTGCGAAGGGCACGGTGGAGGCGTCCATCGCGGGCTCCGCTTCCGGCTGCGCCTCGGGCTGCTGCGCCCGGACCGGCTCCGGGGCGGTCTCGGGGTGGATCGCGAGGTGCGGCTGCTCCGGATCCGGCTCGGGCCGGACGGTCTGCGGCCGGACCGGCTCGGCCACGAACGCCGGGGCGGCGAGGACAGGCTCGGGCTGCTCGGGCTGCACCTCGACCTGCTCCGACTGGGCCTGGGGATGCTCCGCCTCGACGGCCTCCGGCCGCACCGGCTCGGCCACGACGGGTGGGGCCACGGGCACCGGCTCGGGCTGGGGTTCCACGGTTACCGGTTCGGCCGCGAGAGGCTGCGGCTGCGGCTCGACCGCGACGGGCTCCGGCTGGACCGGCTCGGCCACGACGGCCGCCCCCTGCTCGGGCTGGGCCACCGCTTCCGCGGCAGCCGGCGCGGGCTCCGGCTCCGGCTCGGGCGCGGGCTCGACGGCAACCGGCTCGACGGCAGCCGGTTCGACCGCGACCGGCTGAGGCTGCGGCTGCGGCTGCGGCTCCGGCTCGACCGCGACGGGCTCGGGCTGGACCGGCTCGGCCACGACGGGCTGGGGCTGGACCGGCTCGGCCACGACGGCCGCCACCGGCTCGGGCTGGGCCACCGTTTCCGCCGGGGCCGGGGACGGCTCCGGCTCCACGGGGGCCGCGGCGGGCTCCGCCACCGGCTCGGGCGCGGCGACCGGCTCCGGGGTCCACGGGGCGCCGGCCTGCGGCGGGATCTCGCCCAGCTGGGCCGAGGCGGCCTCGGCGCGGATGTCCAGGTACTCGGGTCCCGTGGTCGGGGGCCCCGCCTGGGGGAACGGGGTGGGCGCCGCCGGGGTGCTCACCGCGGCCATCGGGGCGGCCTGTGGCGCCTCGGCCGGGCCGCGGTCGGCGAGGGACCGTACGACTCCGCCGTTGGCCTCGGGCATCGGCGGGCCCATGTGCAGGGGGCGCCGGACGGGAGCCGCGGGGGCCACCGCGGCCGCCGGGGGCGGGACGACGAGCCCGCCGAGGTCGAGCGCGCCGGAGTCACGGCCGCCCGTCTCGTGCGCGCCCGCGCTGTAGCCGCCGTCGGGGAACACCGGCGGGGGGAACTCGGTGTAGGCGGCCGGGGCCTCGGGGTAGGAGGGGTCGGCGCCGTAGGGCTGGTCCGTGTACATCTGCGGCTCGCCGAGCTGGGACGCGGCGGGGAAGGCGGGGGCCTGCGGGACGACCTGCGGGTCGCTCCACGCTCCCTGGCCGCTCGGCATCAGCAGCAGTTCCTCGTCCTCCGGGTCGGCAGGGTTGTCCATGAGGTCCTGGAAGGCGTAGCCGGGGAGAAGCGGTGCCGGAATCTGGACCGGAGCGGGGACGCTCTGCTGATCCACCATGCCCGCGTTGTCCGGGAGACCCTCGCCCGGGACCTGGCCGGTGTCAGTCATGCTTACCCCTCGCCCATCGGTTTTGCCTCTTCGATCGCCCGGTCGTCCACGAGGCCGCCGAGCGGTTGTGCCTGCGGGGTTGCGGTGCGACGAGCTCGTCTCGCATCGCCGGCACGACAACCAGTAAGCATTGTCGCGCCCGTCGGCCACCGTGGCGGCCATAACCGTCACGGTCCTCTGTGGACTGCGCCACGTCGCGCGTCCAGGCGGTGTCGCGATGCCCGAATCGTCCGAGGCAGTACGACGATCGGCCAGCCTACCCCGGCCCTCGTGTCAGCGCGTGGCGGGGCGTTCCGCTGCCAGGAGGAACACCACGGAACGGTCCTGTTCGGCCCAGGTCCGGGTGTCCAGGCCGACGGACTGGAGCAGTGCGCACTCGACGGCGTAACCGTGTTCGGTGAGTACCCTGCCGATCGCCTCGGCCTCGTCGCGGGTGGAGGCGTGGCTGACGATCCGTTCGGGGCGGCGTTCGGCGACGGCCGCGACGACGTCGGCGCCGCCACCGCCGACGCGGACGACATCGGGTTCGGGCAGGTTCTCCAGTACGTGCGGTGCGCGCCCGGCGACGGCTTGGAGCTGCACTCCGCGCTTGCGGGCGGCGGCAGTTATGCGCTCGCAGGCGGTCGGGTCGGCGTCCACCGCGATGACGGCGGCGCCGAGTGCGGCCGCGTCCACGGCCACGCCGCCGGATCCGGCGCCGATGTCCCAGAGGAGGTCGCCGGCGCGCGGGCCGAGGCGGGCGAGTTGGGCCGCGCGCAGTTGTGCGGATCCTCCTTCTCCCGTGTCGGTCTGCGGCCTGGCCCAGCCGCGTTCGGCGGACCGGGTGGCGCTCTGGCCGAGGAGCCAGCCCGCGTCGGCGGGGGCCGGTCCCCCGCCACCGATGACGATCACCACGTTCGGGTCGCGCCAGCTGTGGTCGGCGGCCTTGTCGGAGGTGAGGACGCTCACCTGCTCCCGGTCCGTACCGAGTTCCTCGCAGACGACGAAGGTGCGGTGAACTCCTTCGAGGAGCAGTGCGAGTTCCGCGGGGCCGGCGCCGGGTGAGGTGAGGACGGCGACCTTGGCGTGGGCGCGGCAGACGTTGACGGCGCGGCGCAGGGTGCGGGGGTGGGCCACGACGACCTGGGCGTCGTCCCAGGGCATGCCGGCGCGGGCGAAGGCGGCGGCCACGGAGGAGACGGCCGGGACGACCTCCACCTCCAGGCCGTGTTCCGGGGCGCGCAGGGTGCGTACGGCGCCGAAGAAGCCGGGGTCCCCGTCGGCGAAGACCACCGCGGTGCCGCGGTGGCCGGCGATGCGGCGTGCGGCGAGGCCGACACTGCCCAGGCGGATGCGCTCCGCGGTGGGCGGTACTTCGGGGAGGGCGAGGTGGTGCGCGGCGCCGGCCACGAGTGTGGCGGCGGAGAGCGCGGACCGGGCGGCCGCGGTCAGGGGCGAACCGTCCCAGCCGATCACCGTGACCCGGTCGGCCATCGTCGTCAGTCTCCTGGTCTGGGGTCGGGCGAAGTTTCGTCGGGGGCGGGGCACGGTGAGACTACCCGGTCATCGGTTCAGTTCCAGTCGGCGCCGACGGGGTGGCCGTTCGCGTCGGCGCGCTGCGGGAACGCGGTGCTGCGGGCGTATCCGTCGTAACTGTCGTACCCGTCGTAGCCGTCACCCTCGTCGAGGTCCTCGGGGACCAGGCTCCAGACGATGAGGTCGGTGCGGGTGTCGGTCCAGCCGCCGTCGGCCGTCTGCGTACGCACTATCCACGCGTTGCGCAGGACGCCCTCGCTGATGCAGCCGATCTTCTGGGCCACCTGCTGCGAGGCGGTGTTGTCGGCGGCGGTGCGCAGTTCGAGGCGTTCGAACCCCTGGTCGCGGAAGAGCCATTGGGCGACGGCCAGGACGGATTCGCTGGCGTAGCCCTCGCCGCGGGCCCAGGGGGCGGTGACGTATCCGACCTCGGTGGCGCGGGTGTGCCAGTTGGTGCCCGTCAGGCGCACGATGCCGACGAGGCGCTGGGTGAGGAACTCGGTGACGGCGAAGACGATACCGCGGCCCTCGGTGCGTTCCGCGTGGGAGTGCCGGGTGGCCCAGGCGTGCGCCTCGGCGGGGGTGTAGGGGTGGGGCACTCCGGTCCAGGCGGTGACATGCTCGTCGTTCATCATCTCGGTCAGCGCGGTGACGTCTTCTTCCTCGAAGGGGCGCAGCACCAGCCGGTCCGTGCTGATGGTGACGTCCGGGAAGGTGGTAGTCATGCGCAGCTCCATGCCTGAGACCGTGGTGCGACCGTGGTGCGATGCGACCGCGGTGCGGGACCGTTCGTGCGGGACCGTGCGTGCGGTTCGTAGGCCACAGCATGCAGCATCGACCGGGTGATGTGCAGGGCCGGGTTGCCCGGAAGCGGGCAGAGCTCGGCCCCGCGCGCCGTCAGGTGCGTGCGGGGCCGAGATTCATGACCGGTTCGGGAGGAACCGGATCACGAGGTACCGGTTCAGGAGGCGGCCGGGGCGCCGAATGCCGGGACGACCGAGCCCTGGTACTTCTCCTCGATGAACTTCTTCACGTCGTCGGAGTTCAGGAGCTTGGCCAGCTTCTGGATCCGCGGGTCGTCCTGGCTGCCGTCCTTGACCGCGAGGAAGTTGGCGTAGGGGTTGCCCTCGGCCTTCTCCAGGATCAGCGCGTCCTCGGCGGGCGACAGCTTGGCCTCCAGTGCGTAGTTGCCGTTGATGATCGCGGCGTCCACGTCGTTCAGGGCGCGCGGGACCGTGGCGGCCTCCAGCTCCTTGAACTCCAGGCCCTTCTTGTCGGTGATGTCGGACAGCTTGGCGCTGGTGCCGACACCCTCCTTGAGGGTGATCAGGTTGTTCGCGGCGAGCAGCTGGAGCGCGCGGCCCTCGTTGGTGGTGTCGTTGGGGACGGCGATGGTCTGGCCGGCCTTGATGTCACCGATGGCCTTGATCTTCTTGGAGTAGAGACCGAGGGGCTCCAGGTGCACGTTCACGACGGGCACGACGTGCGTGCCGTTCTTCTTGTTGAAGTCGTCGAGGTACGGCTTGTGCTGGAAGTAGTTGCCGTCGACCTGGCCCTGCTCGGTGGCGGTGTTCGGCAGGACGTAGTCCGTGAACTCCTTGACCTCCAGCTTGAGGCCTTCCTTGGCCGCGAGCTTGTCCTTGACGAAGTTCAGGACGTCGGCGTGCGGGCTCGGGGAGGCCGCTATGACGAGGGGCTTGCTCTCGTCGGCCTTGCCGCCGTCGGCCTTCGCCGAGGACGGGTCCGAGGAGCTGCCGCAGGCGGTGAGGCCGAGGGCGAGCGCGGTGGCCGTGGCGGCGAGGGCGGTGAGCTTGATGTTCTTACGCACGAAGAGTGCCTTTCTTGCTGCACAAGTACCGAGGACTTGCTGGTGGTGGCCCAAGCACGACAAGTGCGGGCTCTGTTGGGGGGAAAGTCTTCTCAGGCGGTCCGGCCGCGGCGGGCGAGGAGGCGGACCACGCCGTCGCCGAGCAGCTGGATCACCGTGACGAGGGCGATCAGGACCACGACGGTGGCGATCATGAAGCCGGTCTCGAAACGCTGGAAGCCGTAGGTGATGGCTTTGGAGCCCAGTCCTTCGCCGCCGACGGCACCGGCCATGGCCGAGTAGCCGACGAGGGTGATGACGGTGGTGGTGACACCGGCGACCAGGGAGGGCAGGGCCTGCGGCAGGAGCACCTTGCCGACCAGGGTGGGAATGCCGCCGCCCATGGACTCGACGGCCTCGATCAGGCCGTGGTCCACCTCGCGGACGGCGGTCTCGACGAGGCGGGCGAAGAAGGGGACGGCGCCGATGGCGAGCGGGACGATCATGGCGGTGGGGCCGATGAAGGTGCCGACGACCGCGGTGGTGACCGGGATCAGGAAGATCAGCAGGATGATGAACGGCAGCGAGCGGCCTATGTTCACGATCACGCCGAGCACCTTGTTGAGCGGCTGGTTCTGCAGGAGGCCGCCCTTGTCGGTGAGGACCAGCAGGATGCCGATGGGCAGGCCGCCGAGCACGGTCACCAGGGTGGACCACAGCACCATGTAGAGGGTGTCGTAGGTGCCCTGGGTGAGCAGGGGCTGCATTTCGGACCAGGTCACTTGGCACCGTCCTTGACCAGCTCGGCGAATTCGGTGTCGGCGTCCGCGTCCGTGTCCGCGGTGCCTTCGACGATGTCGACCTGGAGGCCCTGCTCGCGCAGGAAGCCGACCGGCACGACGTTGTCCTCGTAACCGCCGGGCAGTTCGATGCGCATGCGGCCGATCTGCCGGCCCGCGACGGTGTCCATCGCGGCGCCGAGGATCGAGATGTCGATGTTGTACGTGCGCGAGAGCTGCGAGATGACCGGCCGGACGGCGGCTTCGCCGTGGAAGGTGACGTCGACGACCGTGCGGTCGGGGCCGGTTGCGGTGCCGGTGACCGGGAAGAGTTCGCCGGCGAGCTCGGAGCCGGGGGTGGCGAGGAGTTCGGCGACGGTGCCGGACTCGATGATCCGGCCGTTCTTCATCAGGGCGGCCGAGTCGCAGACGGTCTTGACCACGTCCATCTCGTGCGTGATGAGCAGCACGGTGAGGCCGAGCTGCCGGTTGAGGTCGCGCAGCAGCCCCAGGACGGAGCGGGTGGTCTCGGGGTCCAGGGCGCTGGTGGCCTCGTCGGACAGCAGCACCTTGGGGTCGCCGGCCAGGGCGCGGGCGATGCCGACGCGCTGCTTCTGGCCGCCGGAGAGCTGGGTCGGGTAGGCCCTGGCCTTGTCGGCGAGGCCGACCAGGTCGAGGAGTTCGAGGGCCTTGCGGGAGCGCTCCCGGCCGGAGACGCCGAGGATCTCCAGGGGCAGCTCGACGTTGGCCTGGACGGTGCGCGAGGACAGCAGGTTGAAGTGCTGGAAGACCATGCCGATGCGGCTGCGTGCCTCGCGGAGCTCCTTGCCGGCGCGGCGGCCGCGGCCGGCGAGGGCGGTGAGGTCGACGCCGTCGACGGTCACGGTGCCGGTGGTGGGGCGCTCCAGCAGGTTGACGCAGCGGATCAGGGAGGATTTGCCGGCGCCGCTCTGGCCGATGACTCCGTACATCTCGCCCTCGCGGACGTGGAGATCGACGCCGTCCAGGGCGGTGACCTCGCGGCCACGGGACTGGTAGACCTTCGTGAGGCCCGATGTGGTGATCACAGGATTTCCGTCGCTGTCGAGTGCGCGGCGCAGCGGGGTGCCGGCACGGGGCAAACAATCTGGGGACGCGATACGGGACGAACCGTCAGAAAACGATGGCGTCGGCACGTGCGCGGGCATGAACGAGCCGTGCTGTTCATCAGGGGACGAAGCACTGGCGCGACTGGTCTCGCTTCGGGGCGCGAGACTCAGGAGGGGGCCCTCAGAAGGCGCACATTCGACACATACAACGAGCACCGGGCGTCATCGTCGCCTCGGTCGCAAGGGTGCGGCTGCTCGTCGTGGTCATGGGCCCAAGTAAAGCAGACCTCACCCCTGACCGATCAACGACGTCCGAATAGCGGACGCATTTCGACCGCATACCGGACGACACGGGGCGCGGCCACCTCTCCGCACTACGGCCACTTCACTGTGCTGACCTGCACCGACAGGGAGTGGCGGGGCAGGTACGGCCCGGCCGCCCGAGCGCGGCGAGCGGATCCGCTGTGGTCAAGACCACGGTCGGGACGCAGGGGTGCGCGCATCGGGTCTTTCGGGCCGTAATACCCTCGCTGCATGCTCGACGCCCTGACGGTCGCCATCGGCGTGGCCGCACTCGCCCTCGCCGCCTGGTGCGGCCA
>NZ_JBSGZP010000129.1:0-13856 GCF_053611065.1 Streptomyces sp. NPDC054840 | reverse complement strand
CACCGCTCAGACGTTGAAGCCGAGTGCGCGGAGCTGCTCGCGGCCGTCGTCCGTGATCTTGTCCGGACCCCACGGCGGCATCCAGACCCAGTTGATCCGAAGTTCGCTGACGATGCCGTCCGTCGCCGACTTCGCCTGGTCCTCGATGACGTCCGTCAGCGGGCAGGCCGCCGAGGTCAGGGTCATGTCGAGGGTGGCGATGTTCGCGTCGTCGACGTGGATGCCGTAGATCAGGCCCAGGTTGACGACGTCGATGCCCAGCTCGGGGTCGACCACGTCGTAGAGGGCCTCGCGGACCTCTTCCTCGGTGGCCGGCTTGATCGACGCCTCGGGCGTCGCGTTCTCGGTCATGCCGTCTTCCTCTCCGCGTCGCCCAGAGCCTGGGCCGTCGCGTCCTTCCACGCCATCCAGCTCAGCAGAGCACACTTCACACGAGCCGGGTACTTGGAGACGCCGACGAACGCGACCGCGTCCTCCAGCACCTCCTCCATGGCCTCGTCGGGCTCGATCTTGCCCTTGGACTGCATCATCTCCAGGAAGACTGCCTGGATCTTCTGCGCCTCGGCCAGTTCCTTGCCCACGAGCAGCTCGTTCAGTACGGACGCGCTGGCCTGGCTGATGGAGCAGCCCTGGCCCTCGTAGGAGACGTCGGTCAGCGTCTCGCCGTCGTACTTCACGCGCAGCGTGATCTCGTCACCGCAGGTCGGGTTGACGTGGTGCACCTCGGCGTCGCCATCGCGCAGGCCACGCCCGTGCGGGTGCTTGTAGTGGTCCAGGATCAGTTCCTGGTACATCGAATCCAGCTTCACTGCGTCCTCGTCGCCTCGTCCGTCAGCCGAAGAAGTTCCGTACGTGCTCCAGCCCGTCGATCAGCGCGTCGACCTCGGCCGGAGAGGAGTACAGGTAGAAAGACGCTCGCGTCGTCGCAGGAATTCCGTAGCGCAGGCAGACGGGGCGCGCGCAGTGGTGTCCCACGCGGACCGCGATGCCCTGCTCGTCCAGTACCTGACCGACGTCGTGCGGGTGGATGTCACCCAGGACGAAGGAGATCGCGGCGCCGCGGTCCTCGGCCGTGGTGGGGCCGATGATCCGCAGGTCGGGCACCTCCGCGAGGCGCTTGATCGCGTACTCGGTGATCGCGTGCTCGTGTGCGGCGATCTTGTCCATGCCGATCGCGGTCAGGTAGTCCACGGCCGCGCCGAGGCCGACGGCCTGGGCGATCGGGGGCGTACCCGCCTCGAACTTGTGGGGCGCCGGGGCGTAGGTCGAGGCGTGCATCGACACCGTCTCGATCATCTCGCCGCCGCCGAGGAACGGAGGCAGGTCCTCCAGGAGCTCCTGGCGGCCCCAGAGGACGCCGATGCCGGTCGGGCCGCACATCTTGTGGCCGGTGAAGGCCACGAAGTCGGCGCCGAGCGCCTGCACGTCCAGCGGCATGTGCGGAGCGGCCTGGGAGGCGTCGATCAGCACGAGGGCGCCGACGTCCTGGGCGCGCCGGACGATCGCCTCGACCGGGTTGACCGTGCCCATGATGTTGGAGACCAGCGTGAAGGAGACGATCTTCGTCTTCTCCGTGATGACCTCTTCGATGTTGGACAGGTCGAGCCGGCCGTCGTCGGTGAGGCCGAACCACTTCAGCTTCGCGCCGGTGCGCTGCGAGAGCAGCTGCCACGGCACGATGTTGGAGTGGTGCTCCATCTCCGTGATGGCGATCTCGGTCTCGCGGTCGACCCGGTAGGGTTCGTCCGCCCAGCCGAGCATGTTCGCGACCAGGTTGAGCGACTCCGAGGCGTTCTTGGTGAAGATCACCTCGTCGCGGCTCGGCGCGTTGATGAAGGCGGCGACCTTGTCGCGAGCGCCCTCGTACAGCGCCGTGGCCTCCTCGGCGAGCACGTGCACGCCACGGTGGACGTTGGCGTTGTGCTGCTCGTAGTACTCGTTCAGCGCGTCGAGCACCTGGCGCGGCTTCTGCGAGGTCGCAGCGTTGTCCAGGTAAACGATCTTCTTCCCGTCGTGGACCACACGATCCAGCAGGGGGAAGTCCTTGCGGATCGCCTCGATGTCGAGGAGGCCAGGCAGCTGTGTCACGCGGTCGCGCCACCCTTCACGTACTTGTCGTAACCCTCGGCCTCCAGCTGGTCGGCGAGCTCGGCGCCACCGGACTCGGCGATACGGCCGTTCGCGAACACGTGCACGAAGTCAGGCTTGATGTAGCGCAGGATGCGCGTGTAGTGCGTGATCAGCAGGGTGCCGACCTCACCGGTCTCGCGGACGCGGTTGACGCCCTCGGAGACGATGCGCAGGGCGTCGACGTCGAGGCCGGAGTCGGTCTCGTCGAGGATCGCGATCTTCGGCTTGAGGAGCTCCAGCTGCAGGATCTCGTGGCGCTTCTTCTCACCGCCGGAGAAGCCCTCGTTGACGTTGCGCTCGGCGAAGGCCGGGTCCATGTGGAGCTGCTCCATCGCGGACTTGACCTCCTTCACCCAGGTACGCAGCTTCGGCGCCTCGCCGCGGATCGCGGTGGCCGAGGTGCGCAGGAAGTTGGAGACCGAGACACCGGGGACCTCGACCGGGTACTGCATCGCGAGGAAGACGCCGGCGCGGGCGCGCTCGTCGACGGACATCTCCAGGACGTCCTCGCCGTCGAGGGTCACGGTGCCACCGGTGATGGTGTACTTCGGGTGACCGGCGAGCGAGTACGCCAGGGTGGACTTGCCGGAGCCGTTCGGACCCATGATGGCGTGCGTCTCACCCTGCTTGACGGTGAGGTCGACGCCCTTGAGGATCTCGCGGGCGCCGTTCTCGGCCTCGACGGAGACGTGCAGGTCGTGGATTTCAAGCGTTGCCATGGATACCTCAGGACTCCTGGGTGAGAGAGACGAGCACGTCGTCCCCTTCGATCTTTACGGGGTATACGGGTACGGGGCGCGTCGCGGGCAGGCCCGAGGGCTTGCCGGTGCGCAGGTCGAACGCCGACCCGTGCAGCCAGCACTCGATCATGCAGTCTTCGACCTCGCCCTCCGAGAGCGAGACGTTCGCGTGCGAGCAGATGTCGTTGATCGCGAACACCTCCCCCTCGGTGGAGACGATGGACACCGGCGTGCCGTCGAGTTCCACCCGCTTCGGGGTGTCCTCCTCCAGCTCGCTGAGCGCGCAGGCCTTGACGTAATTCATCAGACGGAACCCTGGAGCTCGGTCTCGATCTTGGTGAGCAGACGCTCCTCGATGTCGTCGACACCGATCTGCTGAACGAGCTCCGCGAAGAAGCCGCGGACGACCAGGCGGCGGGCCTCGTCGGCCGGGATGCCACGGGCCTGCAGGTAGAAGAGCTGCTCGTCGTCGAAGCGGCCGGTCGCGGAGGCGTGGCCGGCGCCGACGATCTCGCCGGTCTCGATCTCCAGGTTCGGCACGGAGTCGACCCGCGCGCCGTCCGTGAGGACGAGGTTGCGGTTCATCTCGTAGGTGTCGGTGCCCTCGGCGGTCTTCTCGATGAGCACGTCACCGATCCAGACCGCGTGGGCGTCCTGGCCCTGGAGCGCGCCCTTGTAGACCACGTGCGACTTGCAGTGCGGGGCGTCGTGCGTGACCAGGAGGCGGTGCTCCTGGTGCTGGCCGGCGTCCGTGAAGTACAGGCCGAGGAGCTCCGCCTCGCCACCGGGGCCGGCGTAGCTGATCCGCGGGTGGATGCGGACGACGTCGCCGCCGAAGGTGACCACGATCGACTTGAAGGTCGCGTCGCGGCCGACCAGGGTGTTGTGCTGGGAGCAGTGGACGGCGGTGTCGTCCCAGTCCTGCACGGACACGACGGTGAGCTTGGCGCCGTCGCCGACCAGGAAGTCGACGTTGGCGGCGCGCACGCCGTCACCGGTGTGGTCGATGACGATGACGGCCTCGGCGAAGGCCTGCACGTCGAAGACGGTGTGGCCGAAGGTGGTGCCGCCCTCGCCGTGCAGCGTCACGCGCACCGGCTCGGTCAGGACCGTCTCCTTGGGCACGGTGACGACCGTGGCCTTGGCGAAGGCCGAGAACGCCTGGGCGGCGATCCGGTCCACCGGGGTGCCGGCCTTGCCGATGCGCGCGTCTCCGCGCTCCACCGACTCGACCGTGACGCCCTCGGGAGCGTCGATCTGGGCCTTCATGGTGCCGTTGGCGACCGCGGTGCCGTCGTGCAGGCCCTTGAGGCGGGCGAGCGGCGTGAAGCGCCACTCCTCCTCGCGGCCGTTCGGAACCGGGAAGTCCGCCACGTCGAAGGACGGGGGCGCACTCATCCGGGTGGCGACGGTGGACTCGGCGGCCACCGCGATCGCGCCGGCGGTGGTCGAACCCGCCGGAATGTTCTGAGCCTCAGCCATGGCTGTCGTCTTGCTCACTCTCTTTAAAGAACACTGCCTACGTCAAAGGATGTGCGGCGGGGATGCCGCCCGGCCGGCGGTCAGCCGACCGATCCCTCCATCTGCAGCTCGATCAGCCGGTTCAGCTCCAGTGCGTACTCCATGGGCAGCTCGCGCGCGATGGGCTCGACGAAGCCGCGCACGATCATGGCCATGGCCTCGAACTCCGTCATACCGCGGCTCATCAGGTAGAAGAGCTGGTCGTCGGAGACCTTGGAGACCGTGGCCTCGTGGCCCATGGAGACGTCGTCCTCGCGCACGTCCACGTAGGGGTACGTGTCCGAGCGGGAGATGGTGTCGACCAGGAGCGCGTCGCACAGCACGTTGGACTTCGAGCCGTGGGCGCCCTCGCCGATCTCGACCAGGCCTCGGTAGGAGGTACGGCCGCCGCCTCGGGCCACCGACTTGGAGACGATGTTCGAGGAGGTGTTCGGCGCCATGTGGACCATCTTGGAGCCGGCGTCCTGGTGCTGGCCCTCGCCCGCGAAGGCGATGGACAGGGTCTCGCCCTTGGCGTGCTCGCCCATCAGGTAGACGGCCGGGTACTTCATGGTGACCTTGGAACCGATGTTGCCGTCGATCCACTCCATGGTCGCGCCCTCGTACGCCACGGCGCGCTTGGTGACCAGGTTGTAGACGTTGTTCGACCAGTTCTGGATCGTCGTGTAGCGGCAGCGGCCGCCCTTCTTGACGATGATCTCGACCACGGCGCTGTGCAGCGAGTCCGAGGAGTAGATCGGGGCGGTGCAGCCCTCGACGTAGTGGACGTAGGCGTCCTCGTCGACGATGATCAGCGTCCGCTCGAACTGGCCCATGTTCTCCGTGTTGATACGGAAGTAGGCCTGGAGCGGGATGTCGACCTTCACGCCCTTGGGGACGTAGATGAAGGAGCCGCCGGACCACACCGCGGTGTTCAGCGACGCGAACTTGTTGTCGCCGACCGGGATGACCGTGCCGAAGTACTCCTGGAAGAGCTCCGGGTGCTCCTTGAGCGCGGTGTCCGTGTCGAGGAAGATGACGCCCTGCTCCTCCAGGTCCTCGCGGATCTGGTGGTAGACGACCTCGGACTCGTACTGGGCCGCGACACCGGCGACGAGGCGCTGCTTCTCCGCCTCCGGGATGCCGAGCTTGTCGTACGTGTTCTTGATGTCCTCGGGCAGGTCCTCCCACGAAGCGGCCTGCTTCTCGGTGGAACGCACGAAGTACTTGATGTTGTCGAAGTCGATGCCCGAGAGGTCGGAACCCCAGTTCGGCATGGGCTTCTTGTCGAACAGCTTCAGGCCCTTGAGGCGGAGCTTGAGCATCCACTCCGGCTCGGACTTCTTCGCCGAGATGTCACGGACGACATCCTCGGACAGACCCCGCTTGGCAGCGGCGCCGGCCGCGTCGGAGTCGGCCCAGCCGTATTCGTAGGTGCCCAGGCCATCGAGCTCAGGGTGAGCGATCTCCGTGGTCATGCGGGGTTCCTCCCGGCCGTACTTGCAGATACTGATGTGTCGGTCTGTGTGGTGCTCGCGCTACGCGGAATGAACGTCGTGCACACTCCGTCGCCGTGGGCGATCGTGGCGAGGCGCTGCACATGGGTCCCGAGCAGGCGGGAGAAGACCTCGGTCTCCGCCTCGCAGAGCTGCGGGAACTGCTCGGCGACGTGGGCGACCGGGCAGTGGTGCTGGCAGAGCTGTTCACCGCTGTGCGGACCGGGAGCGCTCTTCGCCGTAGCAGCGTACCCGTCGACGGTCAACGCCTTGGCAAGGGCCTCCGCGCGCTCCTGCGGGGCGGCGGCCTCGACGGCCTCCTTGTAGGCCCGCGCCTGCGCCTCCATCCGCGACCTGGCGAAGGCGGCGACGGCCACCTCGCCCTTCTCCCCGCCGCCGACCGACTGCGCGATCCAGCGCAGGGCGTCCGCGGCGAGCGTGTCGTAGGACTGGTCGAAGGCGTCGCGGCCGCAGTCGGTGAGCGCGAAGACCTTGGCGGGCCGACCCCGGGTGCGCGCACCGTACACACGCTGCTCACGGGGTTCGACCACGTCGTCGGTGACGAGCGTGTCGAGGTGGCGGCGGACGGCGGCCTGGGTGAGGCCGAGGCGCTGGGCGAGGTCGGCGACGGTGGACGGCCCGTGGTCCAGGATGGAGCGCGCCACGCGGTTGCGGGTTGACCGCTCCCCGGTGCCGAGCTCCCCCTGAGGGGTGTCGATCTGCCGTTCGCCGTATTTCACAACGCCATTGTTGCGTAATTAACCGGGCGGCGACAAGCCGTGACGGACGCCACCCCTGGTGGCCTCCATCACTAAGGGTTACCTTATTTATCGACGGAGAGTTATCCGGAGGGGAAAGTTCCGCTACCTTTCCCGACGCCCCCGATGAGCCCGCACATCGCTCCCACCAGCACATCTGCGCCCGCAGCGGTTTCCGGGCAGCGGGAAGGCCGACTGCCGGAAAAGATCACTGAAACATGCCGGCACTTACAGGACCGACCGACTGAAAAGAGCCGCATCTCGCGACGCGGCGTCCGATTCTCCGGGGCGGAACCGGAGCCGGAGAGGCCATGACCCCGGCGCCCACGCCCCCTCCCCGGGCTCCGTAGACTCACCCCTCATGAGCAACGACCCCGCCGTGGAGATCCGCGGACTGGTGAAGCGGTACGGCACCAGAACCGCCGTGAACGGCCTGGACCTCACCGTCCGGAGCGGTTCCGTCACCGCGGTCCTCGGTCCCAACGGCGCGGGTAAGACGACCACGGTGGAGACCTGCGAGGGCTACCGCCGCCCCGACGCCGGCACCGTCCGCGTCCTCGGCGTCGACCCGGTCGCCCGGGCCGAGGCCCTGCGCCCCCGGATCGGCGTGATGCTGCAGTCCGGAGGCGTCTACTCCGGAGCCCGCGCCGTCGAGATGCTCCGCCACATGGCCAAGCTGTACGCCGACCCGCTCGACGTCGGCACCCTGGTGGAACGCCTCGGGCTCGGCGGCTGCGGCCGCACCCCCTACCGCCGGCTCTCCGGCGGTCAGCAGCAGCGCCTGGCCCTGGCCATGGCCGTGGTGGGCCGCCCCGAGCTGGTCTTCCTCGACGAGCCCACCGCCGGCCTGGACCCCCAGGCCCGCCGCGCGACCTGGGACCTCGTACGGGAGCTGCGCACCGACGGGGTCACCGTCGTCCTCACCACCCACCACATGGACGAGGCCGAGCAGCTCGCCGACGAGGTCGCCATCGTGGACGCGGGCCGGGTGGTCGTCCACGGCAGCCCCGAGCAGCTGTGCCGGGGCGGCGCCGAGAACACCCTGCGCTTCACCGGCCGGCCCTCCCTCGACCTCGCCTCCCTGCTGAAGGCGCTGCCCGACGGCACCGAGGCGGCCGAGCTCACCCCGGGCGCCTACCGGGTCACGGGCGACGTCCACCCGCAGCTGCTGGCCACCGTCGCCTCCTGGTGCGCGCAGCACGGCGTGATGCCGAGCAGCCTCACGGTGGAGCGGCACACCCTCGAAGACGTCTTCCTGGAACTGACCGGTAAGGAGCTGCGCGCATGAGCGCCGGTACGTTCACCCCCCGCCCGGGGGCAGCGCCCGTGTCCCGCATGATCCTCGCCCAGACGGCGCTGGAGACCCGGATGCTGCTGCGCAACGGCGAGCAGCTGCTGCTGACCGTGATCATCCCGGCGCTGCTGCTGACCCTGTTCTCCGCGGTCGACATCGTGACCGTGCCCGTTCGAGAGGGGGGCAGCGGGAAGTCCGTCGACTTCCTCGCGCCGGGGGTCCTCGCCCTCGCCGTGATGTCCACCGCCTTCACCGGCCAGGCCATCGCCACCGGCTTCGACCGCCGCTACGGGGTCCTCAAGCGGCTGGGGGCCTCCCCGCTGCCGCGCTGGGCCCTGATGGCCGCCAAGACCTTGTCGGTGCTGGTCACCGAGGTGCTGCAGATCGCCCTGCTGACGGTGATCGCCCTCGCGCTGGGCTGGTCCCCGCAGGGCGACCCGCTGTCGGTGGCCGCACTGATCCTGCTGGGCACCGCCGCCTTCTCCGGCCTCGGGCTGCTGATGGCCGGCACCCTCAAGGCCGAGATGACCCTGGCCGCCGCCAACCTGGTCTTCCTGCTGCTGCTGGTCGGCGGCGGGGTGATCGTGCCGCTGGAGAAGTTCCCGGACGCCGTGCGGTCGGTACTGGGGCTGCTGCCCATCTCGGCCCTGTCCGACGGGCTGCGCGAGGTGCTCCAGCACGGGGCCTCGCTCCCGTGGGGCGACGCGGCCGTGCTGGCGGGCTGGGCCGTAGTCGGTCTGGGCGCCGCCGCGCGGCTCTTCCGCTGGGAATGAAATCCCTCCCCTCCTGGCGGCGATGCGGCGAGGATGGGCCCCTCACACATGAAGCCGGGGGGCGGACATGGTGCAGCGGGACGCCGTTCTACGGCTGGACGACCAATGGGCGCGGGTGCGGTCGGGGGCGGACCACTCGGAGCCGGCGGAGCGCGCTCGGCTCCTCGACGAGCTGATCGGCGCCCTGCGCCCGTTCACGGACGACCCGCGGTGCACCGCGCTCCTCGGGCTGCGCCTGGCCGACCGGGCGGCCCTGCGGTTCGCCGCGGGGGACCGCGCCGGCGCCCTCGCCACGATCGAGGAGGGGTTGCACAGCTCCGAGCGGGCGGCCGGGCACTCCCCCGAGTTCGCCCGCTGGTACGCCCGCGGTCTGATCAACCACGGGGTCTGGCTGTCCTGGCCGCTCAGCGACGGGGCCCGGCTGCCGAAGCACCCGTTGGGCCCGGCCGCCGGCGCGGGGCCGAGCGCCATGGAGCGGGCGGCCGGTGAGCGCGCCCGCGATCTGACCCGTACCGCGGTGGAGGTCTGGGCGGGACTGGACCAGCGGGATCCGGTCAACCGGCGGGGCCTGGCCCAGGCCAAGGTGTTCCTCGGGGACCGCCTCGCCGAGCTGGGGTTCGCCGAGGAGGCCGTGGCCTGGGCCGTCGCCGCCGAGTCCGACTTCCGGCAGCTGCTGCTCGCGGATCCGGCCGCGGAGGAGTCGGCGGAGGCCGAGGAGGCCCTCGACCACATCGGCCGCCAGCTGGACCTGCGGCTGCGCTTCCTGACCTTCGGCTCGCTGGTCAGCCTGCGCACGCAGGGGCTGCTGCCCGAACGGCTGCTGCCCCAAGCCGTGGTGGCCGCCCGTATCCAGGGGGTGGCGGAGCCGGGGATCGCGGCCGGACTGGGTCTCGACGCCGAACAGGTACGCACGATGCTGGAGGTCACCCCCTGGCTGGCGGTGTGGCGCTTCGAGGTGCGCGGACCTGACGGACTGTGGAACGTACTGGAACATCCCTGGCACAGCACGACAGAAGTAAGGAACCGGACGGCAGAGGATGTAGCGGGCGAACTGCTGCGCGGGTTCGTCGACTCGGCGGACTACCCGGGCGAGGGCGCCCATTGGCGCATCCTCCTGTGGTGGCACGAGGAGGGCGACCCCGCCGGCGCGAGGTACCGGCTGGTCATCGGGCCGGACGCACCCCTCGCCACCCCCTCGTGAAACTTTGCACAAGTGGTCGCCTACGATATGGGGCGTGTCGAACCCCCTCGCCCACATCGCCAGCCGCTGGACCCCGTCACCCCGGACCGTCCAGCGGGCCGCACTCGCCGCGCTCGTCATGAGCGTGATCATCGTCGTCACCGGCGGCGCGGTACGGCTGACCGGATCCGGCCTCGGCTGCGACACCTGGCCCAAGTGCACCGACGACAGCCTGATCGTGACGCAGGAGCAGGGCTTCCACGGCGCCATCGAATTCGGCAACCGCATGCTGACCTACGTGCTCAGCGCGGCCGTCGGCTGGGCCATCATCGCCGCCCGCTCGGCCAAGCCCTGGCGGCACTCCCTGACGAAGCTCGGCTGGGTCCAGTTCGCGATCGTGATGGCCAACGCCGTCCTCGGCGGGATCACCGTCCTCACCGGACTCAACCCGTACAGCGTGGCCGGGCACTTCCTCCTCGCCACCGCCCTGATCACCGTGACGACGGTCACCTGGCAGCGCACCCGCGAGGGCGACGGCGCCCCCCGACCGCGCGTGCCCGGCCCGGTGCGCAAGCTGTCGTGGGCGCTGCTCGCGACCACCCTCGTCCTGATCGCGGCGGGCACCGCCGTGACCGGTTCCGGTCCGCACGCCGGCGACAGCAGCGAGATCGAGCGGATGCCCTTCGACTGGGACACCACCGCCCACGTGCACGCCGTCGCCGCCTGGGTGGTGTGCGCCCTCGGCATCGCGATGTGGCTGGTCCTGCGCGTCGTGGACGCTCCCGCGGACACCCGGGCCCGCGCCCGCGACCTGCTGATCGTGCTGCTCGCCCAGGGTGCGATCGGCTACGTGCAGTACGCCACCCAGGTCCCCGAGGCCCTGGTCGCCGCCCACATGCTCGGCTCCTGCCTGGTGTGGATCGCCGTGGTCCGGATCGCACTGAGCCTGCGCGAGCGGCCGTCCGAGCAGGCGGAGATCCCGGCCCAGAGCGACCCGCAGCTCTCCGCCGCCTAGTGCTGTGACCGGAAAGGTTCACCGGGTCGCGACGCCCGGCACGGCACCTCGCCGCGTTGTCGGACCGCGCAAGTACGTCCAGTACGAGCCGCGGCCCTCCGCCTTGCGATGCACCACACCGGACGCCGCAACCCGGCAAACCCTCCCGGCCACAGCACTAGGCAGTCTCTTTTCGGATACTGCCGGGCCCGCGACGCCCGGCACGATCCGAAAGAGACGGACTGGCGGCCTGGCACAATGAGCCGCAGGCCTATACGAGGAGGAACCGGTGGCGACTGCGCCTGGCGAGATGAATACCGCGCCAGTACGAGGACGATCCACCCGGCAGCGCGCCGCGGTCGCGGCGGCGCTGGACGAGGTGGACGAGTTCCGCAGTGCCCAGGAGCTCCACGACATGCTCAAGCACCGTGGCGACTCCGTGGGCCTGACCACCGTCTACCGCACCCTGCAGTCCCTCGCGGACGCCGGCGAGGTCGACGTGCTGCGCACCGGCGACGGCGAGTCCGTCTACCGTCGCTGCTCCACCGGTGACCACCACCATCACCTGGTCTGCCGCAAGTGCGGCAAGGCCGTCGAGGTGGAGGGCCCGGCCGTGGAGAAGTGGGCGGAGTCCATCGCGGCCGAGCACGGCTACGTGAACGTGGCCCACACCGTGGAGATCTTCGGCACCTGCGCGGACTGCGCGGCGACCGCCCAGCCGTAAGGGAGCCGTCCCCGGGGTGCCGGCCGCAGGCCGCCCCCGGTCACAGGCCGCCCCCGGTCACATCACTGGATCCGCTCCAGCTTCCCGTCCAGGAGCGCACGCAGCACGTCCTGCTCCCCGGGGTCCGCGAGGCCCCGCTTGGGGAGCAGCGCCCCGCCGACGACCCGCTTGTCGCCGGTGAAGACCATGAAGGTCGCGGGGGTCTCCACGTAGCCCGCCAGCGCGCTCCAGCACAGGTGGGTGGATCCCTGCGCGGAGTCGACGGTGACGCCCTCGCCGTCGACGACCGTCCGGCACTCCCCCGCCGCCGCCAGCAGCCGGCGGGTCGACAGGGCCATGAACCGGTGGCCGAACAGCACGAACGCCCAGCCGAAGAGGCCCACCGCCGTCATCGCCGCGGCGGACCCGCCCGGGCCGCCGTCCTGCGCGACGAGCACCGCGGCGTACCCGGGTCCCACCAGACCGACGAGGAAGAACGGCAGACGCTGGCCGCGGCCCGCCTTCGACCGGCCGCGGGCCCGCAGGCCCTCCGCCATGTCGGCGACGGTCGGCGTGTAGCGGAGCTCGACCGCATGCCCTCCCGACGCCGGCTCGTGTATCCGGTACAGCCGGTCCCCGCCCATGTCGTCCATGGGCGGGGATCCTAGCGGCGTATCAGGCCGAGCCCTCGGGCTGGTTCGGGACGGCGCCGCCGAAGCGGCGGTCGCGCTGGGCGTACTCCAGGCAGGCCGCCCAGAGGTTGCGGCGGTCGAAGTCCGGCCACAGCACGTCCTGGAAGACCATCTCGGCGTACGCGCTCTGCCAGAGCAGGTAGTTGGAGGTGCGCTGCTCGCCGCTCGGGCGCAGGAAGAGGTCCACGTCCGGCATGTCCGGGTAGTACATGTACTTCGCGAGGGTCTTCTCGTTGACCTTCGAGGGGTCCAGCCGGCCCGCCGCGACATCGCGGGCGATGGCCTGCGCCGCGTCCGCGATCTCCGCGCGGCCGCCGTAGTTGACGCAGAAGTACAGGGTCATGGCGTCGTTGTCGACGGTCTGCTCCTGCGCGACCTGCAGCTCCTGGACGACCGACTTCCACATCTTCGGCATACGACCGACCCAGCGGATGCGGATGCCCAGCTCGTTCATCTCGTCACGGCGGCGCCGGATGACATCGCGGTTGAAGTTCATCAGGAAGCGGACCTCGTCGGGCGAGCGCTTCCAGTTCTCCGTCGAGAAGGCGTAGAGGGAGAGGTTCTTGACGCCCATCTCCAGGCAGCCCTTGAGCACGTCGAGCACGACGCCCTCGCCGACCTTGTGGCCCTCGGTACGCGGCAGGCCGCGCTCCTTGGCCCAGCGGCCGTTGCCGTCCATGACGACCGCGACGTGATTCGGGACCAGCTCGCCGGGGATCTTCGGCGGGCGCTCACCGGACGGGTGCGGCTCGGGAACCTTGTACTCGCGGCGAGAGCGCCCCAGAATCCCGCGTCGTGCCATGTGTCCAGCTCCTATTTCTCGACGTATCGCAGGGAGCGTAGCCCGCGCTCCAGATGCCAGTGCAAATAGGCGGAGACCAGCCCGCTGCCCTCCCGCACGTGACGCGCCTCGCACGCGTCGGCATGCCCCCAGTCGCCCGTCAGCAGGGCGCTGAGCAGGGCGATGGCCTCAGACGAGGGTACGACGCTGCCGGGCACCCGGCAGTCCCCGCATATGACCCCGCCGGCGGCGACGGAGAAGTGCCGGTTGGGCCCGTGGATGCCGCACTTCGCGCAGTCCCCGAAGCTGGGCGCGTAGCCGTTGACGGCGAGGGAGCGCAGCAGGAAGGCGTCGAGGATGAGGTGGGGCTCGTGCTCGCCGCGCGAGAGGGTGCGCAGGGCGCCGACGAGCAGCAGGTACTGCTGCACGGCGGGCTCGCCCTCGTTCTCGGTGAACCGCTCGGCGGTCTCCAGCATGGCGGTGCCGGCGGTGTAGCGGGCGTAGTCGATGACGATGCCGTTGCCGTACGGGGCGATGATCTCGGTCTGGGTGCAGAGCGGCAGGCTGCGGCCGATCAGTTCGCTGCCGCGGGAGAAGAACTGCACGTCGGCGTGGGAGAAAGGTTCCAGCCGGGCACCGAACTTGGACTTCGTACGCCGGACCCCGCGGGCGACGGCCCGCACCCGGCCGTGGCCGCGGGTCAGCAGCGTGATGATGCGGTCCGCCTCACCCAGCTTCTGGGTGCGCAGCACGATGCCGTCGTCGCGGAACAGACTCATGCGCCCATTGTCCCGTACGGGTATACTACAGGAGTG
>NZ_JBSGZP010000128.1:0-13880 GCF_053611065.1 Streptomyces sp. NPDC054840 | reverse complement strand
GCCGGGGCCGCCGGGGCCTGCGTCACCGTCACCACGTCCGCGTCCCCGGTGACCTGCCAGGTCCACACGTACCCGCGCGCCCCGCGCCCGGTGAGCCGCAGCTCGTACGGCTCGTCCGGGCCCAGCACGATGCTCCGTACCTCCATGCCCGCCCGGTCCTCTCAGACGGGGCCGATCACCGGCCCCTCGTGCCAGCCCGCGCCGTCGCGCCAGTAGTGCTGAAGGCGGCGGTCGGTGCGCAGGACGATGACTTCCAGGTTGAACCCGAAACTGCCCTGGAGCATCCCGGTGACGGAGGCGACGTCGTGCCCGAAGACCGCGCCGCGCCGCCACGGCGAGCCGCCCGCGTTGCCGCGCCACCAGTGCTCGACCTGCCCGCCGGCGACGGCCACGCACAGCTCGTAGTTCCCGGCGGTGTCCTCGTCGGCGGCACCGGACTGCCCCTCGATCAGGCAGGGCGCGGAGACGGCCGCCGTACCGCTGCCGAAGATTTCCCCGGCCCGCCAGGTGAAGCCGTTCGGATCGTCGCGCCACCACAGCTGCATGCGGCCGTCGGTGAGGGCGGCGACGAGGTCGAGGTGGCGGGCGCGGGTCTGGACGAGGGCGGGCCCGTAGTGGGCGATGCCGGAGGCGAACCGGCCGCCGTCGTTCCAGGTCCAGGGGGCTCCGTTGATCCGCCACCAGTGGCCCAGGCGGCCGTCGGCGGTCCGGACGACCACCTCGAAGTTGCCCGGCTTGCCGTAGTCGCTCTGGATGAACGCGGGGGTCGAGCCGACCGCCGCGTCACCCGGCCCGAAGACGCCGCCGTCGCGCCAGACGGCCGCGGACTGCTCGTAGTACCAGTGGCGCAGCCGGCCGCCGGTGGTCACGTGCAGGGACTCCATGTTGCGGTTGTAGGTGGTACCGGTGAAGGCGGGCTGACCGGAGGCGTCGGTGGCGAAGGTGCCGGCGCGGGCCCAGGCGAACGGGGCATCGCCCTCGCGCCACCAGTGCCGGAGGCGGCCGCCGGGGGCGGTGGCGAGCAGCTCGAAGTTGCGGTGGGCGCGGCCGTTGCCGCTCTCGTAGACGTTGCCGGTGTGCAGCCGGCGCTTGGTCCACGGGTCGGGGTTGGTGCCGCGCAGGCCGCACTTGGCCCAGTGGTCGATGTTGACCTCGCCGTAGGCGATCCGGCCGTAGCCGCCGACGTGATAACCCGTTCCCCAGGAGTTCTTGAACAGCCAGCAGCCGGCCGCGTCGTCGTAGCCGACGACCAACACGCAGTGGCCGCCCGCCAGATGCTCGCTCGTACGGTGGTACACGCCGGAGCCGAGACCGAAGAAGTCGTCGTAGACGTCGAAGCAGGCGGTCAGCGGGCCGACCGTGTCCAACCAGACCTTCTGCTGCTCGACGTCGCCGAGCCGGACGTAGTCGGTGATCCGGACGGTCCGGCCGGACCGGTCCCAGCTGGGCGTGTACTCGGCGCGCCAGGCATCGCGGCGGGCGGCCGGCAGACCGGCGGGCGGGGTGCTGTACGGCCAGCAGTCGGGGTCGGCGAGCCCGCCGTTCGCCTTGATCCAGTCGAGGGCGGTCTCCGGGTTGCTGCCCTGGCCGCAGGTGAAGCGCAGGCCGTCGTGGACGTCCCCCTCGGAGCGCTCCGCCCATACGTCGTGCTCGATCCGGGCCATGGACTCCACCAGGCCGGCGGCGCCGAAGGCCCAGCAGGAGCCGCACGGGTTCTGGTCCTTGACCTTGGTGATCCACGGCCTGCCCCAGCGGCTGCGCCAGTCCACGGCGGCGGGCCGGGCTCCGACCAGCGGTCCCCGGACCCCGGGCAGCAGCCCGTGGGCGGCGCGGCGCCGGGTCAGATGCGGATTGCCGCTCGGGTGGCCGATGATTCCCGGGAGATCGATCGTCCCCGCCTCCTCGGCGGTCGTCAGATTCGCCCCGGGCTCCAGACCGAGCGAAGGCCGCGGTACGGGCTCCTCGTCGGCGAGATGCTCCAGGACCGACCAGCGGGCCCCCTGTGCGACGAGCCGCGCGCGCAACTCCCCCACCGACTGGACAGACTCCTCCGGCATGGCGGCCCCCCAGCTGCAACCGTTCGGATCCAAGACCCGGGAGCGTCTCCCCGGCGCCAGGGGGCGTCAAGGGGGTCCGCACGGTCGCGTGGTGGCACGAGGGGGCGTGCCGCGCCACGGGGCCCGCGTACGATCCGATCATGATCGCCCTGTCCGTGGACACCACCTCCCGCCATGCCGCCGGGCAGGTCCTCGGCTTGTTCATGGCCGCCACCATGGCCATCACCTGCATCTGGGTCCTCAGCAAGCCCTGGCGCAACGCCGTGGGCCAGACCTCCCTCTCGCCCACCGCGCGCGCCGCACTGCGGGCCGCGCGCCACCGTGTGGTCATCGGAGCGACGTTCGTGATCGTTCTCTTCGTCGGGGTGCGGGCCGCCGCCGCGGTCTGACCGTTCACCCGGGTTCAGCCGTCCAGCGAGATCGCGTTCTTGGCGCGGGTCACGGATTCCTCGGAGGCGGGTCCGCCCGGGTTCTCCGTCGCCAGCGCCTGGTTGAGGTCGACGAAGGGCCGCATCCGCTCCTCGTAGCGTGCGTACCCGGCGACGTGGTCGCCCGAGGTCCGCGCGAGGGAGTCGGCCAGTACGTGGGCCCCCACCAGGGCCAGGCCGGTGCCCTGCCCCGAAAGGGGGGAGGGGCAGTAGCCGGCGTCCCCGAGCAGGACGACCCGGCCCCGCGACCACTGGTCCATGCGGATCTGGGCCATGGCGTCGCAGTAGAAGTCGGGCGCCGTGCGAGCGGCCTCGCCCAGGCGGGGCCCTTCCCACCGCAGGGACTCCAGCCGGTCGACGACGGTCCGCCGCAGGGCCTCGGCGGTGCGCAGTTCCGGGGCGAGAGGCGCGGACTCGAAGCCGAAGGCGATGCGCAGTTCGGTGTTGCCGCGTACGGGCATGATGCCGAAGCCCACGTCCCCGTCCCGCAGCCACATCTGCCAGTCCTCCAGGCCGAGGAAGTTGTCGGCGCCGAAGACCGAGAGGTAGCTGCCCAGGTGGTGGGCGTAGCGTTCCTCGGGGCCGAAGGCCAGGCGCCGCACGGTGGAGTGCAGCCCGTCCGCCCCGACGACGAGGTCGAAGGTGCGCGGCGCCGCGTGCGCGAACTCCGCCCGCACTCCGTCCTCGTCCTCCTCCAGGCCGGTGACGGTGTCGCCGAAGAGGTACTCCACGTCCGCGCGGGTGTGCTCGTGGACCATCCGCACCAGGTCCTCGCGCAGCACCTCGATGTCCTCGCCGTCGAGCCGGCCGCTGCTGAAGGTCGCCTCGGTGGAGCGGCCGACCTCGTTGCCGTCGGGGCCGAGGATCGACATGCCGCGCATCCGGGTGCGTACCCGGCTCGCCCGCTGCAGCAGGCCCATGCGCTCCACCACGTCGAGTGCGGCTCCACGGATGTCCACGGCCTGCCCGCCGCCGCGCACGCCCGGGGCGCGTTCGACGACCGTGGGCTCGAAGCCGTGGCCGTGCAGGAGGTGGGCGAGAACGGGACCGGCGATGCCGCCGCCGGAGATGAGTACGGTCCGCATGAGAGGCTCCTTCTGGAGGATTTGTACGCTGTACGCATCCTGAATGTACGACGTACACACAGGGCTCTCAACTGGCAGAACACAACCGCTGTACTAGTTCAGAGCGGCTCCGCCGGACATCGCCGCTGCTACCCTCTGCACTAGTACAGGAGAGAAAGGCGGCAGAACGTGACGCAGACCACAGGCGCGGCGGGCCCGGCCGGTGATCCGCCCTACCTGCGCATCGTCGCCGCGATCCGGCGGCGCATCGCCGACGGGGAACTCTCGCCCGGGGAGCGGGTCCCCTCCACCCGTCAGATCGCCGCGGAATGGGGCGTCGCGCTCGCCACCGCCACCAAGGCCCTGACAACCCTGCGCCTGGAGGGCCTGGTCGAGGCCCGCCCCCGGATCGGCACGGTCGTCGCCGGGAGCACCCCCGCCGCACCGCCCCGCAGGCGTCCCTCGCCCGCCCCGGCCGCCGAGCCGGAACTGACCCTCGACCGGATCGTCCGCGCCGCCGTCGAGATCGCCGACGCCGAAGGACTCGCGGCGCTGTCCATGCGCGGTGTCGCGGCCCGGCTCGGCGTCGCGGCGATGTCTACCTACCGGTACGTCCCGAGCAAGGAGGACCTGGTCCTGCTCATGGCCGACGCCAGCTTCGGCGAGGAGTCCCCCGCCGACGCCCACGCCGGCGCCGCCCCGGAGGACTGGCGAGCGCGCGTCGAGGTGGGCACCCGGACCCTGTGGCGGCTCTACCGCAAGCACCCCTGGCTGGCCCGGATCGGCTCCCTCACCCGCCCGTTGCTCGTGCCCAACCTGCTGGTACACGGCGAGTGGATGCTCGGCGCCCTCGACGGTCACGGACTCGATCCGACCACGCTCTTCGACATCCACGTCCTGCTCTACAGCCACGTCCACGGTCTGGCGGTGCACCTGGAGCTGGAGGCCGACGCCGAAGCCGCCACGGGCCAGTCGGACGACCAGTGGATGGACAGCCGTGCCCCCGTCCTCCAGGACCTGGTGGACTCCGGCCGCTTCCCGACCTTCGCCAAGGTGGTCGGATCCTTCGAGGACGGCTACGACCTTCGGCTCGACGCGCTCTTCGAGCTGGGCCTGGGGGCCCTCCTCGACGGCCTGACCCCCGTCGTCGAAGGCCGAGGGCGCTCCCGCGGCCCCCGGCCGGAGCCCGTATAGGCTCGGGCCGCATGGGGACGTGGATCGCGCCGAGCGCCATCGAGAGAGAGCTGTACGAGGCCAAGACCGCCGGCGACTGGGCCGCGTACTTCGACGTACTGGCCCGGACCCCGCTGTACGTGGCCCAGTCCCGCGGGCAGTCCGACGCGCACCCCGACTCGGTGTTCTTCCGCGCCACCCCGGACCGGACGCTCGTCGTCCACACCGCCGGCATGCTGCCGACCCCCACCCCCGAGACGGTCTACGAGTCCCGGAGCCTGCGCTGGTTCGCCAAGGTCTGGGCCGCCGACGATCCCGCCTTCCTCGCCGTGAACCCGCGCTCCCCCGCCGAGGCCTACCTCACCACCGCCCCCGCCGACCTGGCCCGCTGGCGCGCCCACGCGGAAGCCGCCCCCCACTACGGCCTGCCCGAGGGCAAGGTCCACGCCCTGTTCACCGGCGGCCCGCTGCACGGGCCCGTCGCCCACGGTCTCGCCGTCGGCGCCCATCTCGCCGTGACCAACGGCGAGTTCTGGAACGCCCTCGCCTATCACGGCAGCGGCTACCAGTACGAGCGCCGCCGCGTCGCGAAGAGCTGGAGCATCACCGACCGGCCCGACTGGCTCGCCACCCTGGACACCCTGCTGGACCGCGGTATGGTCAGCCCCGTCTGGGAGTACGCGCTCCGCGTCCGGCGCGCCCTCGCCTCCGATTACGCCGGGCTCGTGGACATCGAGCACTGGCGGCACGCCGCCGAGGCGAGCCTGCGCCGCAGCGCCGAACGCGCCGCCGAACCGCAGCTCACTCCCGACGGGGTCACCGTCGCCCAGCCGCGCCCGGTCGCCGAGGTCGAGGGGGAGATAGCCGGCGTCAAACGCCTCATCGGCCGGATCGCCCGATACGAGCAGCGCTTCCGGGCGGACGGACTGCTCCCCGAGGACGGCTGGGTCCGCTCGGTGGAGGGCTGGGACATCGGCCGGGCCTCGCAGATGGCGCGCTGGGGCGTCGGCTGCCGCTACGGGACCGTCGCCGAGGCCGAGAAGGCCGTCCTGCGCGCCGGGGAGGCCGCGCGCGACACGTACCGCTCGTGGGCGGAGTTCTCCGCCGGGTACGTCCTCGGCCGGTGCCTGCACTTCGACGAGGAGGAGTTCGGCACCTGGTACACGACCGCCCTCGCCGCCCACCTCGCCCTGACGACCGACCCGGCCAGCCCCTGGCTCAACATCCCCTGGAACGGGGAACCGGGCGCACCGGTGTCCGACCTCGGGTAGTCGGTGGCCGCGGCCGGAAAACCGGCGGTGGGCCGCCGCCCGCCGACTAGCCTCGCCGCCATGACTGTTGAGCTGAACGAGGCCGTGCGAGGACTGCTCGACGCGCCGCACCCCGCCGTCCTGTCCACCATCAACCCGGACGGAAGTCCGCAGAGTTCGGTGATCTGGGTGACCCGCGACGGCGGCGACCTGCTGGTCTCCACCGAGCAGGGCCGCCGCAAGGAGCGCAACATCGTCCGGGACGGGCGGGTCGGCCTCACCGTCTTCGACCTGGCCAACCCCTTCCGCTACGCCGAGATCCGCGGCACGGCCACCGTGACCGAGGACATCGGCCGGGCCGTGGCCGTGCGCATCGCCGAGGAGTACATGGGTCCGGGCGCCGGCAAGGAGTACGCGCAGGCCCCGGCGGAGGACGTCCGGGTGGTCGTCCGCATCACCCCGACCAAGGTCCTCGGCAACGCGGCCCGGTAGGCGCACCGGCAAACGGCCCCGGGGCCCGCGGGGCGGGGGACCGGGGCCCCGCGGCGCGCGGGGACGGGGACCTCACGGTCACCTCTCACGGGAGTTCGGGCCGGACCGCGGCCCAGGCGTCGACCGCCGGCGCCGAAGGGTCGGCGTCCGCGAGGTGGGGCCGGACGAGCACCAGCCACGGGATCAGGCTCTTGATCCGGCGCAGATGCCGGATCCGGTGGTACGGGAGGTCCCGCCAGACCCGGCCCTGCGCCGCGGCCTGCTCCGGGCTCAGGTCCATCAGCGCCAGCAGCGCCCGGCACAGGGCGGCCGGGTCACCGCCCCGGTCCGGGCCGAACCGCTGGATCATGTAGACCTGTACGGAGGCCAGTTCGGGTGCCCGCAGCAGATCGGGCCCACCCTCGGCCCGCGCGCAGCGGTGGGTGGCGGCCAGCGCGATCCGGCCCCAGCGCAGCCGGATCGCGTCCGGCAGGCGTTCGTCCCGCATCCGCACCCCGGCCAGGACGCGCAGGGTCCGTGGGTGCGGTTCGTCCCGCAGCGGCGGGTCGGTGGCCAGCCAGGCCTCCAGCTCCTCCAGCGCGTGCCCGTCGGGCGGCACCGCGGTCAGCACCTGCCCCCGGGTGAGCAGCGCGACCATGGCGCCCGCGAGGTGGACCCTCGCGACGTGCCCGGCCCCGAAGGAGCCGACGGCCCGCCCGTGGCGCTCGATGCGGCGCAGGCCGATCCTGGACTCCCCGACGGCGTAGACCTGTCCGGCGCGCGCCACGCCGCCGACGCACCGGACCACGCACACGCCGCCCGTGACGTCGGCCTCCTCGACGGAGTACACCTGCAGTTCGGCGATGGACACCCGCACCCCCTTCCCCGGGCGGAGGTTACCTCCGGGGGCGGCCGGACCCGCTCACGGGGAACCCTGGACGCGGTCCAGCAGGGGCGCCGCCCAGTCCGGCAGGACGGACGCCGGCGGGCGGGGCGGGCGCGGGTCCGCGGTGATGCCGATGCCGCCCGCCGGGTCGCCGTGGACGAACTGCTGGGCCCACGACAGCCAGGAACGCACGAACAGGTTCGCGCTCCACGCCAGGGCCAGGGCGCCGCGCCGGCCGGGGACCTCGTACCAGTAGCTGGTGAGCACCACGGCGCGGGAGACCGCCTCGTCCGCGTCCCCCGGCCGGGAATCGGCGGTGAGCCCGGCGGCCAGCACCGATGCCGCGAACCGGTTGTCCGCGAGCAGTCCGCCGCTGTCGCAGACGATCGCGTCCAGCATGTCCGCCGGGAGCTCCACGGCAGCTCGCTCCAGCCGCGTCAGCAGCTCGGGCAGGCCCGGATCACCGGCCGTGTCCGGACCGGGGACCACTCTCAGGTCGGCCCACAGCCGCTCGTCGCCCGTGCGGGCGGCCAGCAGGTGCACGTACGCCAGCGCGCGCAGGGTCTGCCAGCGGCAGAGCGTGTCGAGCAGCGCGATGCGGGAGCTGCGGAAGGCCAGCCGCACCGGCCAGTCGGCCGCCCGGACCTCGGTGCCGAGCGCCCGCAGTTCCGCCGACACCGGGGCAGGGTAGACCCGGCTCCGGCCCGGGTCGTAGGACGGCTCGGAGTGGTAGCCCGGCCGGTCGGGTTCCGGCTCGCGGGGGGTGGGGCCGGGGCTATTCATTGATCTCGTCGGGTTTCGGGGTGCGCCACTTCGCCTGATCCTTGCCGTCGCGGGGCGTGATGTAGTTGGAGAGGTCCTCGGGGTCGATGTGGTACCCGTGGATCATATTGTCCTGGCGGATGATGGCCACCGGCCTCGACGGGTCGAGGCTGCGGTCGATGATGATCCGCGCCCCCGTCGCGTCGTCGACGTAGTTCGCCGGCGACTGCAGATGGCCCCTCAGGTACTTCTCCAGTTTCACCTCGTCGCCGTTGATGCCTTTCAGGTAGTGGTTGTCCTTGCCGCTCTCCGCTTCGTTGAGCTGGTGGTCGACGCCCTGCGCCGCCCGGGTGCTGTCCGAGTAGGGGGCGAGCCCGAAGGGGTCGCACCACCGATGGGGATCGGCGACGTACGTCACCGGGTTGGGGGCCGCCGCCAGGCCCAGCGGGTCCGGGCTCAGATAGCGGGCGGTCTCGGGATCGTAGGTGCGGAAATAGTTGTGGTGCAGGCCCGATTCGGCGTCGAAGTACTGGCCGGGGAAGCGCAGCGGCGTGTACGCCGTGGCGTCCCGGTTCCAGGCCGTCGAGCCCCACAGTGTGGACCGGCTGCGCCAGGCCAGTTCGCCGCGCTCGTCGACGAGTTCGGCGGGCGCGCCCACCAGGTCGGTGACGATGGCGTAGAACCGCTCGTCCACCACGTCCTGGCCGGCGTCGAGGATCCGCTCGGTCTGCGCGATCGGCTGCAGACCACGGTGGTCCCAGGTCAGGGCGACCTCGCCGGCCGCCCGCGCCGAGGTGCTGCTCTGCTCGCACAGCACGCTGCCGTCCCAGGTGAAGACCGTGCGCTCGGCCACCTCCAGGCCGTCGGGCGTCATCCGCTCCTTCGCCGTACGCCGTCCCAGCGGGTCGTACGTGTACCGCCAGCGCGTCCCGTCCGGGGTGGTGACGGCCGTGATCCGGTCCTCGGCGTCCCATGTGTAGCGCCAGGTGTCGGGCTTGCGCGAGAGCCGGGGCTTCTGCCGGAGCACGACCCGGCCGAGGGCGTCGTACTCGTGGCGGACCCGGCCCGCGCCGGTCAACCGGGTTCCCTCGTAGGTGCGCGGTCCGGTGGCGTCCTGACCTCCGGGGTGACCGCCGGGCCAGGACGCGGAGGTCTGGTTGCCCGCCTCGTCGTAGGCGTAGCGCTCGGTCCAGTTCTCGGCGTGCACCGCCGTCACCCGCCCCCGCGGGTCGAGATCGAAACTGCGCGGGCCGGCCAGCAGGTCGTCGACTCCGGTGAGGACCCCGTCGGAGCGGTAGGTGTACCCGCGGCGCTGCACCACTGCCTGCCCGGAGCCCGTGAGCCGTTGCTCGACCAGCCGGCCGGTGTCGTCCCAGGCCTGGTCGAGCGTGACGGCGTCTGCGTACGTGCGGCTGAGTTCCTGGCCCGCCGCATCGTGGGTGAAGCCGATGCGGCGGCCGGAGGTGGTCAGGGCGTCGTGGCGGCCGGCGGCGTCGTACACCCAGGTGGCGACGGCCCCCGTCGGGGTGGTCCGGCCGGTGCGGCGGCCCAGGGCGTCGTAGCTGTAGGTGAGGGTGCGGCCGTCGACCGTCTCCTGGAGGAGCCGGCCCGCCCGGTCCCGCAGCCGGGTCAGCACGCTGTCCCCGCACACCGCGACGGCGAGCCGGTCGAAGACGTCGTACTCGTACGTCGTCACGGTGCCGCCCGCGTCCTTGCGAACGGTGTGCCCCTGGGCGTCGCGCTCGAAGGTGATCCGCTGCCCAAGGGCGTCGGTGCGGGTGACGAGCCGGCCCGCGGGGTCGTAGCCGTAGTCCAGCACCCGGCCGTCGAAGTCGGTCTCCCGGACGAGCCGGCCCGCCGGGTCGTAGGCGTACTCCCAGGTCATGCCCTGCGGATTACGGACCTCGGTCAGCCTCAGCTCGGCGTCGTACGCGTAGGCGTGGCGCGAGCCGTCCGCGTCGGTGCGGGCGGCGAGCAGGTCGAAGTGGGTGTACTCGAAGTGCACCGCCCTGCCGTCGGGGCCGTCCCCGTCCGTACGGGTCAGGCAGTTGCCCTCGCCGTCGTACGTCCACGACCGGCGCCGGCCGTCCGGGTCCGTGCGGTGCAGCGGCTTGCCCTCGACCGTCCACTCCATGCGCGTGACCGCCCCGAGCGGGTCGGTGACCGCCGTGACCCGCCCGAAGGCGTCCCGCTCGTACGTGGTGGTGGCGCCGAGCCTGTCGGTGACGGCGAGCGGCAGCCCGGCCCGGTCGGTGCGGATGCGCGTGACCGCTCCCCCGGGGTCGGTGACGGTGGTGAGGTGGCCGCGCTCGTCATAGCCGAAGTGGGTGACCGTCCCGTCGGGGCGGCTTACCGAAGTGCGGTTCGCGCGCTCGTCGTAGGTCTGCCGGACGACCGAGCCGTCCACGGAGACGACTTTGACGGGACGGCCGAGGTCGTTGTACTCGGCGCGCGCCTCCCGGCCGTCGGGCCGGACGTAGGAGACGAGGCGGCCCGTGTCGTCGAAGGTGCTGCGGGTGGTGTGGCCGAGCGGGTCGGTGTGCGCGATCCGCCGGCCGCCGCTGTCGTACGCGTACCGGGTGACCGCGCCGAGCGGGTCGGTCTCGGCCACCACCCGGTAGCGCTCGTCGATCAGGTAGACGCGGGTGTGCCCGGCGGCGGTGGTCATCCGCGTCACGCGGTGGCCGGTCTGCGGGTCCACGTCGTCGTAGCGGAAGGTGAGGGCGATGTGGCCGGCCTCACCGGCCTCCGCGACGCACCGGTCGAGGTCGTCGTAGGCGTACTCGTAGCGGCGGTCGTTCGTGTCGGTCCAGGAGGTGATGCGGGCGCGGTCGTCGTAGGTGAACCGCAGCGGCAGTCCGGAGGAGTTGGTGACCTCGGTCAGGTTCCCGTCGGTGTACCCGTACGCGAGGACGCGGCCGCCGCCGGCCAGGTGCAGGGCGGTGATCCGGCCGCCGTCGGTCTCGAAGCCCAGCCGGTAGCCGCCGGAATGGGAGATGCCCAGCGGCGTGCCGTGTCCGTCGTATTCGAAGATGACGTGGTTGCCGCTCATGTCCTCCAGCTGGGCGATCGGCGCGATGCCGTTGCCGGCGCCGTCGGCGGGCGGGGTGAAGCGGCGGACGGCTCCCGTCAGGGGGTCCGTCAGCGTCCAGTCGCCGTCCGGGGTGCGCGCCAGCGGGTGGCGCGGGGCCGACGCCGACACCGGCAGGACGGGCACACCGGGCGCGGGGTGCGGATAACCGACCCGCAGGCCGTCCTCGGAGACCAGGACGACGCCCTTCGCGTCGATCTCCAGGTGCTGGTCGATCGTGGACGACCAGGTCGGGCCGAACCAGCGGCCCGCCCGGTAGCCGGACTCCGCACGGCGCGTGAACGCGAACGGGAGGGTACCGGGGAGGACCACGTCCGTCTGCGGGAGGTACATCCGGCCGGTGGCGAGGTCGACGGGGTCGGTGCCCTCGCTGGGCTTGTCCCCGTCGGACCGCTCACCGTGGTGCGGTCCGTGCCTGTCGGTCTCCTTGCGGCCCGGGCCGTCCAGGTCGTCCAGGTGCCGTGCGGCCGAGCCGGCCTTCTTCGCGGCGCCCAGGCCCTTGGAGCCGATGAGCTCGGGCAGGATCTTGCCCACGCCCTCGGAGGGGTCCTTCATGAACTCGTCGAGCATCTGCTTGCCCGCGCCCCACGGGTCGTTGGCCATGGTGACCAGACCGGCGGCCGTCGAGTTGAGGTTCGTCACGTACTCGGCGGGATGGGTCAGGTTGTACGGGTCGGTCGGGTTGAGGGCGCGGGCGAAGTTGACGAGGCCGGCGGTGCCCTTGACGACGCCGCCGGCCAGATGGGTCTGCGCGAGGTCCAGGTAGTCCATGCCGTCCTGGAGCTGTTCGGCGTACGAGGGTTTGGGCGGGGCCGCGTCGCGGGCGGCCCGGACCGCCGTACGGGCCGTCTCGGCGACCTCGTTGCGCTGCCTGCGTGCGGTGTCGAGCTTGTCCTGTGCGGCCTTGGCCAGCGGAACGCCGGGGTCGCTGAAATCGTCCGCCGGCCGCGGCGGCAGCGTGTCCTTCTTCGCCTCGACCGCTTCCTTGTAGACGTCGATCGACTTGTTGTAGGCGTTGCGCGCGTCCTGTGAGACCTTCTTGGCCTTGTTGTACTCCTCCAGGGCCTCCTTGGCCTGGCCCTGGGCCCACTCCACGGTGTCGGCGAACCGGTTGATCGCGTCGGCGGCCTTGCCGAAGGACTCGGCCGCCTTGAACCAGCGCGGCGGCTCCTTGGCTATCGCGTCCCGGAACGCGTCCGCCGACGCGCCCTTCAGGCCGTCGCCCTCCAGGGCCTTCAGGCCGTTGCCGACGAGGGTGAACGAGAGCTCGAAGTCACTCAGGTGCGAGACCTGCGCCCGGATCTTCGACACGCTGCCGTAGACCAGCTTGTTCGGGTCCTCGGTCTGTCCGAGCTCCAGCTCCGCGACGTCCGCGCCGAGCTGGTTGGCGGCGGAGCGGCTCTTGTCGCGGATCCAGTCGCCCGCCTCGTCGAGGCCGGCGTCCTCCGCCACGTCGGCGACCTTGTCGCCGGTCCACTCGATCGCGTCGCCGACGTCCTCGGCCCGGTCCTCGGCCCAGTCCTCGACCGAGTCCGGTACGAAATCCCTCCAGCCCATCGGTCAGCGCCCCCCGTCCGCCTGGTCCAGCAGGTCCTTCAGCGAGCCGATCTTCCCGCTGGAGGTCAGCTTGTCGCCCGTGTCGGACCAGGTCTGTTTGACGTCCTGCGCGCTCTTCTCGAACGACTCCGCGCTGTAGTCCGGCTTGTAGACGTCGGCCCGGAAGATGTCGCCCCAGCCCTTCTGCTCGATCTCGTCCTCGCTCGCGTGCGGGTTGCCGTACGCGGCGTTGGCCGCGACCTTGAACGCGCCCTGGAGGTACTGGTCCTCCTCCCACACGGTGCCGGCGGCGATGCCGAGGGAGCGGGCGAGGGTGCTCGCGTTCTGGACGAGGCTGCGCACCCCCCATTCCCAGAGCTCGCAGAAGTCCTCGAAGTCGGTGGCCAGCCCCATGTGTCCGGCCTCCATGCCGGTCATGGCCAGGTCGCTGAAACCGGCGCCCTGCGAGGCACCGGCCGCGTCCGAGGACTCGCGCAGCTCGGCGATGGCCCCGCGCAGGCCCTTCTGGATGCCCGCGACCGCGGCCGGCGAGACCTCCAGGTCCCCTTCGCCCGCCATCAGGCGGCGTCCGTTCGGTCGACGGCGCAGGCATCGGGCACGATGCCCACGACCGGCGGGAACAACATCGATCCGTTCCCGTCGGCCACGTTCACCGCGACCCCCGCCGGACCGTCGATCATCGGGACGATCGCGTCGACCAGCCGCGCGCCGAGGACCGCGAGGTACTCCCACTCCCGGTCCCCGGCTCCGCGCGCCTGCGCGAAGCGCGCGAGGGCCGCCTCGTCCGTGAACGCGTACACCCAGCGGATACCGCCCTGGACGGCGGACATCAGGCCTCCGCCGGGCCCCTCCGCCAGCGGGGCCAGCAGCACCGACCTCCGGAACTCACCCACCAGGCGCCCGGGTTCACCTGCGCCGTCGTGGTAGGCGGATATTTCTTCGATCAGTTGCATTCGGCGTTCCCCTCTCGTACGAGCAGTGGCACGAAAGGAGAAACGTCTCTCGGAGGCCGGACGGTTCCTCCAACGCCTGGCGTATCCGACCGACTTCGTGGCCGGCGCGGTCGGAGGCGGCGGCCATCCGCACGTCGACGGTGTCCGTCGTCGCGTTGCTCCGTCAAGGCCGATGGCCGGTCTCCACG
>NZ_JBSGZP010000127.1:0-13902 GCF_053611065.1 Streptomyces sp. NPDC054840 | reverse complement strand
GCCGCTGCCCGGTGCCGAGGCCGGTCGGTTCACGCATGCGTCGAAGACGACGGTGCCGGGGCCCGCGAGCCGTCCGGACGGGGTGAGCCCCCCGCGTGGCCGAAGACGCGCATCCCGGCGGCGCGGGCGGCCTGGACGCCGGGGCGGCTGTCCTCCACGACCACGCACGCGGCGGGGTCGGCGCCCATCTGCCGAGCCGCGTGCGGGAAGAGGCCGGGCGCGGGCTTGCCGCGGGCCACCTCGGAAGCGCCGAAGATACGGCCCGCGAAGCGTTCGTGGAGCCCTGTGACACCGAGGGTGTGGCGCATCCTGTCGTGCGAGCCGCTGGAGGTGGCACAGACCGGCAGGCCGGTCTCCTCCAGTGCCTCGGGCAGCCCGTCGACCACCTCCGGCCCGGCGTCCACCGCGTCCGGTGGCGCTGCAGGAACTGCCCCCACCAGAAGGCGGCCGTCTCCTCGCCCAGCCGCTGCGCGATGTCCTGGGGGCCGGCGGCCAGGCTGGCCGAGTGCCCTTCCCGGGGCGATCCGGACGCGCAGGGCGATGCGTTCGGTGCGGTGTCGACGGGCACCCCGTCGCAGTCGAATACCACGGGTCCCCTCAGCGGCCGCGGCGCTCACCGAAGTGCACCGCGAGCCCGGCGGCGGCGCTCACGGCGGCGACGCCGGCCACCATGAAGGCGCTGCGTGAGCGCCAGGACAGCACCGACCGGCGCGACCGCGCGGACAGCAGCGAGCCCGTGCTGAGCCAGGAGGCGGCGGAGAGCACCGACAGGGAGGATCCGACGGAGGCGGCGCAGAGCGCGCAGCCCACGGAGCCGACGGACAGCACCGACCCCACCGAACCGACCGACAGCACCGAGCCGATCGAACCGATCGACAGCACCGAGTCCTTCGACCAGAGGGAGAGGCAGGACCCCTCACTGCGGTACCACGGGTCCGGCCACGCACGAGATGCGGTCACGGGCCCATCCTGACAGGGCAGAGGCCCCGGGGGACCGGCACGCGCCGGGCGGGCGGAGCCGACCGGAATCGAACCGGCGTCCTCGCGATGTTGGAGACCGCGCGCGTCGACCTCTGCGCTACGGCTCCGCCCGTCCCCGGACCGTACCGGTGCCGCCCCGCGGAGGTGACGCCCGGGCCGGCCGACACAGACGCCCCCGGCACGCCCCTCCCGGCACGCCCCTTACGGCCTCCCGGCACGCCTTTCCCGGTACGGCCGCGCCCCGGCGGCACGGCGCGCCCTGCCCGGCCGGCCGCGTACCAGAACGTCCGGTTATCGATCCTCCTGGGGGAACGCGACGGGCACGTCTGTCGGTTCACCCGAGGGGGAAGCGGGCCGAGCCCGCACGGCCCGCCCCCGACCGGCAGACCGACGCCAGGAGAAACCGTGCGCATACTCTTCACCGGACCGGCCGCAGCCGGCCACCTCTTTCCGATGATCCCGACCGCGCAGGCCTTACGCGCCGCCGGTCACGAGGTCCTGTTCGCGGGCTCGCAGCCGCTCGACCAGCTCCGCGGGACCGGCTTTCCGATCGTCGAGATCGGCGACGGCCGCAGCATCATGGACGTCTTCGAGCAGTCCATGGACCGGGAAGTGCAGTACGTCGCCCCGGACATGACCACGGACCAGATCCTCGACAGGGCCGCCCGCGGCTTCGCGCTCGTCTCCCGTTCGACCGTGGACGGTCTGCTGGAGGCCGCCGACAGCTGGCGCCCCGACCTGATGGTCCACGACTCCTTCCAGGCCTCGGCCCCGCTGGTCGCCGCCAAACTCAAGATCCCGTCGGTGGTCCACAACTTCGGTGTCACCTCCGGCCTCGACATGGTCGCCCGGCTCGCCGCCAACTTCACCGAGGCGTACGAGACGTACGGGGTGGCCGGCCCGGCCGAGCCCACCGCGCTGAACATCGTCCCCGCCTCCCTCGGCGGCGACCCGGGCGGCCTGCGCGTGCGCTACCTCCCCTACAACGGCGGCGGCACCGTCCCCGCCGGACTGCTGCGGCGCGGCAGCCGCCCGCGCGTCGCCATCACCCTGGGCACCGTACTCACCGCACTGGACGGCGTCCGCGCCATCGTCCGCCTGATCGAGGCCGCCGCGTCGGTGGACGCCGAGTTCCTGCTCGCCCTCGGCGACGCCGACCTCGGCCCGCTCGGCACCCTCCCGGACAACGTCCGCCCGCTGCCCTGGGTTCCGCTCGCCGAGCTGCTGACCACCTGCGACGCACTGATCCACCACGGCGGCTCCGGCACCCTGCTCACCGCCCTGCAGGCCGGCCTGCCCCAGCTCCTGCTTCCCCAGGGCGCCGACCACTTCACCAACGCCGGGGCGCTCACCGCCACCGGCGCCGCCCTGCGCTCCGCCTCCCACGACGTCGACGCCCCGCTCCTGGCCCGCCTCACCGCCGACCCGGCCCTGCGCGAGGCGGCCGCCCGCCTCCGCGCGGAGAACGCGGCCCTGCCGACCCCTGCCGAAACGGTCCCCGCGCTGGAGGCCCTGGCCGCCCCCTGAGCAGTGTCCGCGCGGTCACCGCCGACGCCGCAGCGCGGCGGTGCCGAAGGCGCCGGTGTCGGACATGGTGAAGCCGTGGACGGTGCGGGGGTGGATCTCGAAGGCGGGGCCGGCGCCCGCCGCGTCCAGGGCCCGGCCGAGCTCGCCGAGGGCCTCGGGCGTCATGCCGGACGGGGCGTGGCCGGGGTGGACCTCGGCGGTCAGCCCGCCGAGGAGGCGGCGCGGGCCGTCGGGTCCCTCGGCGCCCACCGGGACGTGGAATCCGGCGATGACGGCCACCCGCCCGCGATGCGGGGCGGGCGCATCGCCAGGAGGCCGCCTGTGCGGTAGCCGGTCACCGCAACCGGTCCGGCGCGGCCTCGGGCCGGGTGGTGAGGAACCCGGGGCAGGCGTCGGCGCCGCGCAGGAGGGGTTTTCGTCCCCGCCGGCGCTCCTGAGCCCGTGCGGCGGGCGGTCCGGCCCCGTGTGGCCGGAACTCGTCCGAGGCGGGCGAACAGAAGGCTACGTGCTGGTAACTTGCGGGAGTTGATCAAGGTCGGGGTGTGGCCGGCCACGCTCCCGGCCGGAGCCACCCCCCAGTCAAGGAACCACATTGGCACGCACCGTCCGTACGGCGGCCCTCGTCTCCACGACGGCCCTCGCACTCGGCCTCTCCCTCCTCGCCGCCGCCCCCGCGTCCGCCGCCGACGCCCCCACCCCGCACCTGGACTCCGTCGAGCAGGCCCTGCGCCAGGTCTCGCCGGGCCTGGAGGGCTCGGTCTGGGAGCGCACCGCCGGCAACCGGCTCGGCTCCTCCGTCCCCGGTGGCGCCGACTGGCTGCTCCAGACCCCCGGCTGCTGGGGCGACGCCGCCTGCGCCGACCGTCCCGGCTCGCGCCGCCTCCTGGAGAAGATGCGCCAGGACATCGCCGGCGCCCGGGAAACGGTGGACATATCCACGCTGGCGCCCTTCCCCGACGGCGGCTACCAGGAGGCGATCGTCGCGGGCCTCAAGGAATCCGCCCAGAAGGGCAACCGGCTGAAGGTCCGCGTCATGGTGGGCGCCGCGCCCCTCTACCACTCCACGGTGATCCCCTCGTCCTACCGCGACGAGCTGCTCGCCGGGCTGGGACCGGCCGCCGCGGCCAACATCACCCTCAACGTGGCCTCGATGACCACCTCCAGGGCCGCGTTCTCCTGGAACCACTCCAAACTGGTCGTCGTGGACGGCACCTCGGTGATCACCGGCGGCATCAACAGCTGGAAGGGCGACTACCTGGAGACCTCGCACCCCGTGAGCGACGTCGACCTCGCGCTGACCGGGCCCGCCGCGGGCTCGGCCGGCCGCTACCTGGACACCCTGTGGGACTGGACCTGCCGCAACAGCGGCAACTGGGCCTCGGTCTGGTTCGCCGCCTCGCCCGGCGCCGGCTGCATGCCCTCCCTGCCCCGGCCGGCCGCCCCGGCGGGCGGCGGCGACGTGCCCGCGCTCGCCGTCGGCGGCCTCGGCGTGGGCATCCGCCGGAGCGACCCCACCTCCTCCTTCCGCCCGGTCCTGCCCACCGCCGGCGACACCCGATGCGGCATCGGGGTGGCGGACCGGACCAACGCCGACCGGGACTACGACACCGTCAACCCGGAGGAGAGCGCCCTGCGCGCCCTGGTCTCCAGCGCGACCTCGCACATCGAGATCTCCCAGCAGGACGTCCACGCCACCTGCCCGCCGCTGCCCCGCTACGACGTACGCCTCTACGACGCCCTCGCCGCGAAGCTCGTCTCCGGTGTGAAGGTCCGCATCGTCGTGAGCGACCCGGCCAACCGCGGCACGATCGGCAGCGGCGGCTACTCGCAGATCACGTCGCTCTCCGAGGTGAGCGACGCCCTGCGCGGCCGGGTGACGGCCCTGACCGGCGACGGCGGCCGGGCGCGGACGGCCCTGTGCGAGAACCTCCAGCTGGCCACGTTCCGCGCGTCCGACAAGCCCACCTGGGCGGACGGCAAGCCCTACGCCCAGCACCACAAGCTGGTCTCGGTCGACGGGTCGGCCTTCTACATCGGCTCCAAGAACCTCTACCCGTCCTGGCTCCAGGACTTCGGGTACGTCGTCGAGAGCCCGGCCGCGGCCGGACAGCTCAAGAGCGACCTGCTGGACCCGCAGTGGCGCTACTCCCAGGCCACCGCGAGCTACGACTACGCCCGCGGCCGCTGCCAGGGCTGACACCCGCCGCCCGTAACCCCGGCCCGTAACCCCGGCCCGTAACCCCGGCCCGGCATCCCGGCCCGGCATCCCGGCCCGGCATCCCGGACCGGCACCCCCGGCCCGGCACCCCCGGCCCGGCACCCCCGGCCCGGCATCCCGGACCGGCGTCCCGGACCGGCGTCCCGGACCGGCGTCCCGGCCCGGCACTCCCGCCCCTGTTCCCCCCCGTCCGCCGGGGGGAAACAGGGGCGGTCCGCTTCCCGGCGCCCGCCGGGAATACCCCGGACGCACCCCCCGTTCCCAGATATGGTTGAACAATCAACAATCTTGGAAGGGTAGGGGAGCCATGCAGTTCGGGATCTTCACCGTCGGTGACGTCACGGCCGACCCCACGACCGGACGCGTGCCCGGCGAGCACGAACGCATCAAGGCGATGCTCACCATCGCGCAGAAGGCCGAGGAGGTCGGCCTCGACGTCTTCGCCACCGGCGAGCACCACAACCCGCCCTTCGTCCCCTCCTCACCGACCACGATGCTCGGCTACATCGCCGCACGCACCGAGAACCTGATCCTGTCCACCTCGACGACACTGATCACCACCAACGACCCCGTGAAGATCGCCGAGGACTTCGCGATGCTCCAGCACGTCGCCGACGGCCGCGTCGACGTGATGACGGGCCGCGGCAACACCGGACCGGTCTACCCCTGGTTCGGCAAGGACATCCGCGACGGCATCGACCTCGCCATCGAGAACTACGCCCTGCTGCGCCGCCTGTGGGACGAGGACACCGTCACCTGGAAGGGCAAGTTCCGCACCCCGCTGCAGTCCTTCACCTCCACGCCCCGCCCGCTCGACGGCGTCCCGCCCTTCGTATGGCACGGCTCCATCCGCTCCCCGGAGATCGCCGAACAGGCCGCCTACTACGGCGACGGCTTCTTCCACAACAACATCTTCTGGCCGGCCTCCCACACCGAGCAGATGGTGAACCTGTACCGGCAGCGCTACGCCCACTACGGCCACGGCACCCCCGAACAGGCCATCGTCGGACTCGGCGGCCAGGTGTTCATGCGCAAGAACTCCCAGGACGCCGTCCGCGAGTTCCGCCCCTACTTCGACAACGCACCCGTGTACGGCCACGGCCCGTCCCTGGAGGAGTTCACCTCCCAGACCCCGCTGACCGTCGGCTCGCCCCAGCAGGTCATCGAACGCACCCTGTCCTTCAGGGACTACGCCGGCGACTACCAGCGCCAGCTGTTCCTGATGGACCACGCGGGCCTGCCCCTGAAGACCGTCCTGGAACAGCTCGACCTGCTCGGCGAGGAGGTCGTGCCCGTCCTGCGCAAGGAGTTCGCGAACCTGCGCCCGGCCGGCGTACCGGACGCGCCGACCCACCCGGCCCGCGTGGCAGCCCGCAGGACCCCGCAGCAGGAGACGCAGGCATGAAACTCGTCGTCGTATCGGCAGGGCTGAGCTCGCCCTCCTCCACCCGCCTGCTCGCCGACCGGCTCACGGCCGCGACGCTCGGCCACCTGGACGCCGAACACGAGGTCATCGAACTCAGGGCACTGGCCACGGAGATCGCCCAGCACCTCGTCACCGGGTTCCCGCCCGCCCGACTGGCCGCCGCACTCGACGCCGTGGCGGCCGCGGACGGCCTGATCGCCGTGACACCGGTCTTCGCGGCCTCCTACAGCGGCCTGTTCAAGTCCTTCTTCGACCTCATCGACAAGGACGCCCTCACCGGCACACCGGCCCTCATCGGCGCGACCGGCGGCACGGCCCGGCACAGCCTGGTCACCGAACACGCCCTGCGCCCGCTCTTCACCCACCTGCGCGCACCCGTCGTGCCCACCGCCGTGTACGCGGCCTCCGAGGACTGGGGCGAACAGGGCCTGGCACAGCGGATCACCCGAGCGGGCACCGAACTGGCCCGCTCCATGCGCTCCGCCACCCAGGACGCCGACACCGCCGCCGCGCTCGCACCCCGTTCCCCGACCGGGGCGATCACCTCGACGGATCCCGCGAACGGCCTCACGACGATGCCGTTCGAACAACGGCTGGCCGCGCTGCAGGCCGGGTGACCCCCGGGCCGCCCCCGACGGGGAGGGCACAGGTCCACCGGGTCCGTGCCCCGCCCGCACCCTTGCGAAGCCCTTGCACGGCGGACCTCCCCGACCGGGCCGGCGCGTACGCTCGGCCGCATGCCCCGCTCCGAGAAGAAGCCCCGCAGGCTCGTCGCCGACGGACGCACCTACCTGTGGACGGTCCGCCACGCCCACCGCGTCCTGGAGGACGGCGGCTGCCGCAAAACCCTCACCCTGCACTCCCAGCCCTCGGGCACCGGCGGCCTGCTGCGCCTCGTCTTCGACGAGGGCCCCGGCCGGTACGTCGCGGGTTTCACCACCGGGTCGGGCGAGGTGGGGGAGACCGGGGTCGGCGCGCTGAACCTGCACGAACCGGGCACCGTACGGGTACTGCTCGACGCGGCGCTCGCCCGCGGGTGGCAACCGGAAGAGAAGCGGGAAACGAAGGCCGACGGCTGGACCTTCCTCGAAGCGGCGGTCGCCGCACGGGGCTGAGTCCGAGTCCGGCCGGACATGCCGGCCGCGTACCGGCGGCGGACACCACGAAGGCCCCGACATCGACCCGGGGCCTTCGTGCACTTCGCTGACCTACCACTTCAACGACCCCGGCGGCCGGGCGTCACGCCCCTGCGGCGAGCAGCCGTCGTACCGGGCGAGAACCGCCGGCGATACCGGTCGGCGGTGCCCCGGCCCCTCAGGCGGTTGACGACGGTCAGCAGGTGGACGCCCCCGGTTCAGGCAGGGCGTTTGTCAAGTCCCGAAAGGTCGCGGCATGACGGGGTGCGGGGGGAGGGGGCTTACTCAGGAGATGGACGCACGCGCAGTGGATGGTTCCCGCCGGGGCGTTTCCAGATGTTCAGGTTCCACCTCCGGGATGTGGAGGCGTCGACGGTCCGGAAGGAGAGAGCGCATGCGAGTCACCACGGTTTACCCACTGCCCCGCGTCGGGGGGCGAGCGTCGTGAATTCCCTGCCTCCTTCCTCCGAGCGTCCCACGGGCCCGCCGCCCGGCCCGTTGTCGGGCCGGGGCGCGCCTCCGGAGCCGCCGCCCCCACCGCCCCCTCTGCCGCCACCGGGTCCTCCGCCTCCCTCGGGGCCCCCCTCAGGGCCCCTTCCGGTCCCTTCCGGCGGGTTCCCGCAGCCGGGGGCGGGTGGCGGTGGCCGGGTTCGCGGGTGGCGGTCGCGCAGAGCCCTGCTGAGCGTGAGCACGGCGGTGGCCGTGGTGTCGGCGGTGGTGCTCAGCTTCACCATGCTGGGCGGGAACACCGCGGCAGGCGGTGAGGTATTCCTCCAGGCCGCTCCCGAGGCCGGGCCCGACCCGTTCACCCCTTCGACGGCCACACAGGCCGAGAACGTCGCCAACGCCACGCCCATGAACGCGGGCGTGAACGCGAAGGACGGTACGAGCACCAAGGCCGCCACGGACGGTGTGCGCACGCTCGAGGTCGACGGCGGGTATCCAGGGCTGTACGGCGGAACGCGGAACGTCGCGAGCTGTGACGTCGAGAAGCAGATCCGGTTCCTCACCCAACACCCGGACAAGGGCCGGGCGTTCGCCCTCTCGCTGGGCATCCGGCAGCCCGGGATCCCTTCGTACCTGCGGTCGCTGACGCCCGTCCGGCTGGGTTGGGACACCAGGGTCACCAATCACGGATACCGGGACGGCTTGCCCACCAGCTATCAGGCGGTCCTGCAGGCCAGCACTCCCGTGCTGGTCGACGCCCGGGGCGTGCCCCGGGTCCGCTGCGCCTGCGGCAACCCCTTGGACCCGCCCGTCGCGGTCAGGGGCAGGCAGACCTACAGCGGCGCGAAGTGGTCCTCGTTCCGGTCCTCCGGCCTCGTCGCGGTCAAGCCCGCCGTGAAGCCGGTGAAGACCGTCACGGTCTTCGACCAGGACGGCAGGGGATGGTACGAGCGCCCGAGCGGAGCGGCGGAGGGCACGCCCGACCGCGCGGTCCCGCCCCCGAAGGGCCAGCCCGCCGGCTCTGCCTACCCGGTTCTGCCGGCGGCCCACCCGGGATCGGTCCAGCCGCCCCCTGGCACGATCTCGGACCGGCCCGCCTCCGGCCGGGTACCGAACCGGCCCCCCGGGAACGCCCCCGCTCAGAGCCCGGGCGATGCCCCTGATCAGGCCCCTGGGAAGGCACCGGCACCGACCTCAGGCCAGAAGCCGGGCAGGGATGCGGAGGAGGGCTCGGAGAAGGTACCGGGCCAGGATTCCGGCCGCGCACCAGGCCAGGAGTCCGGCACGGACCCGGGCAAGGCCCCCGAGAAGGTGCCGGGCACGGACCCGGGGCAGGATCCGGGCGAGAACCCGGGAAAGGAGCCGGGCCCCAAGCCTGGCAAGCCGCCCGCACCGGACACGGACACGGACACGGACACGGAGCCTGGCCAGGACCCGGCCAAGGAGCCCGGGGATGCTCCGGCCAAGGACCCGGCCAAGGACCCGGCTAAGGACCCGGCCAAGGACCCGGCCAAGGACCCCGGGGAGGCTCCGGCCAAGGACCCGGCTAAGGACCCGGCCAAGGACCCGGCCAAGGACCCGGCCAAGGACCCGGGGAAGGCGCCCGGCAAGGAGTCGGGCGAACAGCCGGGCAGGGAGCCCGGCCAGGAGTCGGGTGAGAAGTCCGGCCAGGCTCCCGGGAAGGCCCCCGGCCAGGAGCCGGGCAAGGGCTCGGGCAAGGGCTCGGGTCGGAAGTCAGGCCAGGATCCGGCGAAGGCGCCCGGCAAGGACCCGGGCAAGGGGGCGGGCCAGGCTCCGGACTCGGCTCCCGGGAAGGTGCCGGACTCCGGCCACGACCCTGGGAAGGCACCCGGTCACGACACAGGCAGGGACACCGGTCAGGAGTCCGGGGGCCTGCCGGGCCAGGCTCCGGACTCGGCTCCCGGGAAGGTGCCGGAGCCCGGTCAGGAGCTGGGCAAGGGCGCCGGCAACGTTCCCGGAACGGCACCCGGGAAGGCGCCGGGCAAGGAGCAGGGCCAGGGTTCCGGGAAGGCGCCGGGCCAGGATTCGGGCGCCGGCCCCGGCAACCGCCCGGGGAAGGCATCAGGGGAAAAGCGCCCGAATCCTGGTGGCGAGCCGGGGCGGCAGCAAGGCGGGGATCCCGGTGACCAGCCGGGGGAGCGGTCCCGGTGATCCGGTTCGCATGGGGGATCCCGTGACGCACCAGAGGCCGACGGCGCTCCTGTCATCCGCTCTCATCCGCCGGCCACGCCCACGGCCAGGCCCGCCCACGGCCACAGCCACGCCCACGGCCAGGCCCGCCCACGGCCACAGCCGCGCCCACGGCGGCCAGGCCACGCCCACGGCCACGGCCGCCCCCACGGTCACGGTCCTGCGCCGGGACGCCGGGGCGCCGCGGACCCGCCGTCGAGCCACCCCGCCTCCCGGGCCGCGTCCAGTGCGGCATTCGTGAAGTGCGTGACGATCGGCGACGGCGAGGTTTCCGGGAGCACCAGGTGGGTGGCGAGCGGCCGGGTCCCAGGAGCGAGCGGCACCCAGCGCAGCCACTCCGGCAGCTGGTCGCCGGACGACGCGGCGACCAGACCCACCGTGCGGGCGTCCCGCAGCACGCTCTGCGTGGGATCGAAGGCCATCGGGCGCTCCGTCAGCCGCGGTACCAGGCCCGCCCCCTGGAAGACCGCCAGCACCTCGTCGTAGTGGCCGGGGTTGGCCTGCCGCTCGTGCAGCACCAGCGGGAAGGCCGCGACCTCGGCCAAGGTGAGCTCGCGCCGCCCGGCCAGCGGATGGGCGGCCGCCAGCAGCACCCCGCGCGGTTCGGTGCGCACGAGCAGCAGCCGGACCCCCGCCACCACCTCCGGCGAACGCGCGATCCCGGCGTCCGCCCGCCCGTCGAGCACCGCGTGCGCGATGTCGGGGGTCCGCAGCACCTCGGCGGCGACCTGGACGTCCGGCAGCCGCACCCGCACCGCCTCCACCAGGCTCGGGACGGTCCCGTACCCCGTACTGGTGCTGTACACCAGGCGGAGCCGGCCCAGTTCGCCGCGTCCGGCCCGGCGGGCCGCCTCCCACACGTCCTCCAGCGCGGCGAGCGCACCCGCACCGCGCTGGTACACGGCCTGGCCGGCCTCCGTGAGGCGCACGACACGGGTGGTGCGGTGCAGCAGCAGCACGCCCAGCCGGCTCTCCAGCCGGCGGATCTGCGTGCTCAGCGCCGGCTGCGCGATGTGCAGCCGGGCCGCCGCCCGGGTGAAGCTGCCCTCCTCGGCCACGGCCAGGAAGTAGAGCAGCAGTCTCGCCTCGGGCATCGTCACCCCGCCATCGTAGGGGCGCCGCCCCATTCATATCCGGGAGTTATGAACCGAGACAGAGCTGGTCTTTCCCTCCGGGCACGGGCCCTGCCTACGGTCGGTGCATGACCTCTCCCCGCACGTCTCCCGCCTCCGCGCACCCCGTACCGCCGATCCTCCCGCAGCGGATGCGCGCCTGGATCGGCACCCCCGACGGACCCGACCTGCGCATCGTCGACCTGCCCGAACCGGCCCCCCACGAGGCGCTGGTGAGCGTCGCGGCCTTCTCCGTCAACCGCGGCGAACTGAACCTGTTCCGGCGCCGCGCCGAGGGCTGGCGGCCCGGGCAGGACCTAGCCGGCACCGTCGTACGGGCCGCGGCCGACGGCAGCGGCCCCGCCGCCGGTACCCGGATCGCGGCGATGAACGACTTCGGCGGCTGGGGCCAGTACGCGGCCGTCCCCGTCGACCGCCTCGCCGTCCTGCCCGCCGCGGTGGCCTTCACCGAGGCGGCCACCCTCGGCGTCGCCGGACTGACCGCCCTGCGCGCCCTGCGCCGCGGCGGGCCGCTGCTGGGCCGCCGGGTCCTGGTCACCGGCGCGAGCGGCGGCGTCGGCTCCTTCGCCGTGCAACTGGCCGCCGCCGAGGGCGCCGAGGTGACGGCGCTGACCGGCACCCACCGCGACCTCGACCTGAAGGCACTGGGCGCCCACCACGTCGTCACCTCCCTCGCCGACACCGAGGGCGATTTCGACGTGATCCTCGAATCCGTGGGCGGAGAGGTCCTGGTCTCGGCGCTCAAGCGGCTGTCCGGCTTCGGCCACATCGTGGTGCTCGGCACCTCCTCGGGCCGCACGGCCAGCCTCAGCATCTCCTCCTTCGTGCCCCACGCACGCCAGACCCTGCACCCCTTCTGGGTGTTCGGGTCCGGTGAGCCGGTCGGCGAGGACCTGGAACTGCTCGTCCGCCTGATCGACCTCGGCCGGCTGCGGCCGGTCCTGGGCCACCAGGACGCCTGGGAGCGGCTCCCCGAGGTGATGACGTCGCTACGCGAACGGCGGATCGCCGGCAAGGCCACCCTGCTCGTCCACGACGGGGCGTGAGGGCATGGCACAGATCGTCGTCGTCGGCTCGCCCTACAAGGCCGGCAGCGGCAGGATCATCGCCTCGGCGGCAGCCGACCGGGGCCACACGGTCCGCTACGTCGGCGACCTCGGCGACCCCGCCCGGCCCGGAGACCTCGGCGAGCTGACGGACGCGGCCGGCGTGCTGGAGGGCGCCGAGGCCGTCGTCCTGGTGCCCAAGCGGGGCGACGCCCGGGTGCACACCGAACGGGCCACCCGGGTGCTGCTGGAGCAGGTCCGGCGCCACGGACCCGGCGCGCACTTCATCCTGTTCAGCTCGTTCGCGGTGGGCCACGGACCGGCCCACCCGCTCAACCGGATCAACGACACGCTGCTGCCGGCACGGGTCGCCGCCGAGCGGCTGGTGCGCACCGCCGGCCTGCCGTACACCATCGTGCGGCCCACCTGGATGACCGACGACCCGCCCGGCAGCCACGCCCTGACCCTCAGCCAGCACCCCTATGGCGACGGCATGGTGGCACGCTCCGACATGGCCGCCGCGATCGTCGCGGCCGTCGAACAGCCGGCCAGCCGGTCCACGACCTTCAGCCTGTTCAACGAACCCGGCGCGCCCGTGGCCGACTGGGCCGCGGCGTTCGCGGCCCTGCGCCGCGACGAGCCGCAGGAGGAGCTGTGATGCCCTTACGCCCCGCCGCCCAGCACGCCTGGGAGGACACCTTCCGCCGCGACGAGGCCGGCCGCGCACTGCCGCCCCGCCACCACCGGCTGCTGATGCTCGACGTGGCGGGCTCCCCCCTGCGGGAGGACGCCGCACACCTGGAGGCCGCGCTGGGCGCCCTGGAGGAGCGGTACGGGCACGGGCCCGACGGCATCCTGATGTGCCTGGGCTGGGGCCCGGGCTGGTTCGAGCGGCACACACGGCTGCGTTCCCCGGTGGGGCGGCCCGTCCCGATGGCCCGCTGGGAGAACCCGGTGCTGGAGGAGTACGACGCCTGCCTGCACCTGGCCTCCGACCGGGAGGAGACGGTGACGGAGGCCGCCGCCTCGCTCTTCGGGCCGGGACCGCAGGACCAGCGCGGGCGCCTCGTGCTGCGCGAGACGCGCAGCGGCTTCGTGGGGGAGGGCCTGCCGGCCGGGCGCCGGCCCCAGGCCGGCGTACCCGCGAACGCCCCGCTGCTGCTGGGCTTCCACTCGGGACTGCGGCGCAACCAGGCCACCGAGGAGGAGGTCTCGATCACGCGGGGACCGCTGGCCGGCGGCACGACCATGCACGTCAGCTACATCGTCCTCGACACCGACAGCTGGTACGAGCAGCACGAGGACGAGCGGGCCGCTCTGATGTACTCGCCCCGGATGACCGCCAAGGAGGCGCACGCACTGGTCGAGGACGCGGAGAGCGACCGTACGGAGCTGGCGGCGGTGGCCGCCGCCCACGGGCGGGTCGGCCATGCCCAGGCGACCGGGCGGGCCCGCCTCGCCGGCCGGCCGCGGATCAACCGCAGGGACTTCGCGACGATGGACCACGGGGTGCCCGGCACCCACTTCGTGTCCCTGCAGCGCACCATGGAGGACTTCCACGCCACCCGGGCGATGATGAACGCGGCCGACGCGTCCACCCACCACGGCGGGATCGGCGTACGGCGCAACAACGGCATCAACGCGTTCATGGACGTCCGGAGCCGGGCCACCTTCGCCGTGCCCCCGCGCGCCGAGCGCGCCTATCCGGGGCTGCCGGGGCCGCCCGCCTGAGCGGGCCGGGCCCCTGCGTACTCCTGACACGCGGAGCAACGGCCGC
>NZ_JBSGZP010000126.1:0-13909 GCF_053611065.1 Streptomyces sp. NPDC054840 | reverse complement strand
CCCCCTCAGGGGTGCCGCCGCCCGGAACGTGCTGCGGGCCGCGTCAGGCCTTGGCCTCCGCCAGGAGCTTCTGGATGCGGGACACGCCCTCCACCAGGTCCTCGTCGCCCAGGGCGTAGGACAGGCGCAGGTAGCCGGGGGTGCCGAAGGCCTCGCCCGGGACGACCGCGACCTCGACCTCGTCCAGGATCAGGGCGGCGAGCTCGACGGAGCTCTGCGGGCGCTTGCCGCGGATCTCCTTGCCGAGGAGCTCCTTGACCGACGGGTACGCGTAGAACGCGCCCTCCGGGGTCGGGCAGAAGACGCCGTCGATCTCGTTGAGCATCTTCACCATGGTCTGGCGGCGGCGGTCGAAGGCCTTGCGCATCTCCGCGACCGCGTCGAGGTTGCCCGAGACGGCGGCCAGCGCGGCGACCTGGGCCACGTTGGAGACGTTGGAGGTGGCGTGCGACTGCAGGTTGGTCGCCGCCTTGATGACGTCCTGCGGGGCGATGACCCAGCCCACGCGCCAGCCGGTCATCGCGTACGTCTTGGCGACGCCGTTGACGATGATGCACTTGTCGCGCAGGGCCGGGACCAGGACCGGCAGCGAGGTGAACTTCGCCTCGCCGTAGACCAGGTGCTCGTAGATCTCGTCCGTCAGCACCCACAGGCCGTGCTCGGCGGCCCACTCGCCGATCGCCTTCGCGTCGGCCTCGCTGTAGACGGCGCCCGTCGGGTTGGACGGGGAGACGAACAGGACGACCTTGGTGCGCTCGGTGCGCGCGGCCTCCAGCTGCTCCACGGACACGCGGTAGCCGGTGGTCTCGTCGGCGACGACCTCGACCGGAACACCGCCGGCGAGACGGATGGACTCCGGGTAGGTGGTCCAGTACGGAGCCGGGACGATGACCTCGTCGCCCGGGTCCAGGACGGCCGCGAAGGCCTCGTAGATCGCCTGCTTGCCGCCGTTGGTCACCAGGACCTGCGAGACCTCGACCTCGTAGCCGGAGTCGCGCAGCGTCTTGGCGGCGATCGCGGCCTTGAGCTCGGGCAGACCGCCGGCCGGCGTGTAGCGGTGGTACTTGGGGTTGCGGCAGGCCTCGACCGCCGCCTCGACGATGTAGTCCGGGGTCGGGAAGTCGGGTTCGCCGGCACCGAAGCCGATCACCGGGCGCCCGGCGGCCTTGAGGGCCTTGGCCTTGGCGTCCACGGCGAGGGTGGCGGACTCGGAAATGGCGCCGATACGGGCGGACACCCGGCGCTCGGAGGAAGGCGTTGCAGAGGTCATGCGAGCAATCGTCCCAGACGGCGAAGAAGCGCCGCACACCGTTTCAGCCAACGGACCGGCGCATGTCAGCTCGGGTGCTGTTCGACGTCACGGCCCGGTTCACGTACACTCACCTGTCGTTGGACCTCACCAGCCGCTGCAGAGCGCGAGCACTCCGTGCACTCGCTCGGATGCGGTAGGTTGGGGGACGCAAAGGGTCGTAGCTCAATTGGTAGAGCACTGGTCTCCAAAACCAGCGGTTGGGGGTTCGAGTCCCTCCGGCCCTGCTCCACACTCCATCTCGGACGTGTGTGCGCAGGTACGTACTTAGATGCAACGCCGTGCGGCGCAACCGGGCGCGGTACGGCCACGACCCGGATTCAGGTGAGAGACGTGACGGACGCCCTGGGCTCCATCGACATGCCTGACGCCGAGGACGAGACGCGCGAGAAGAAGGCCCGCAAGGGTGGCAAGCGCGGCAAGAAGGGCCCTCTGGGCCGTCTCGCGCTTTTCTACCGCCAGATTGTCGCGGAACTCCGCAAGGTTGTCTGGCCGACTCGCAACCAGCTCACGACGTACACCACCGTGGTGATTGTCTTCGTGGTCATCATGATCGGTCTGGTGACCGTGATTGACTTTGGGTTCGAAAAAGCCATCAAGTTCGTCTTCGGCTGATCCCCGCGGAGGGCGGCGCCTTGATGGTGTCGCCCGTTTTCGCATGTTCCACCACCTTTTGTATCCAGGAAGAAGCAGCCACCGTGTCTGACCCGAACCTGAACGCGAGCCACGACTCCGTCGAGTCCGTCGAGGACGAGCTCGACATCGTCGAGGCGGCAGACGCTGTGGACCCCGACGAGGCCGAGCTCGCCGACGCCGAGGCGGGTACCGCCGCCGAAGAAGCCGCGCTGCACGTCGAGTCCGACGAGGACGACGAGGACGAGGCTCACACCGAGGCCGACGCCGCGGTCGAGGCCGCGGTCGAGGCTGCTGACGCCGACGAGGAAGAGGCCGAAGAGGCCGCTCCGGTCGAGCCCGCCGAGCCCGTCGACCCCGTCCAGGCCCTGCGCGAGGAGCTGCGCCTGCTCCCCGGCGAGTGGTATGTGATCCACACCTACGCCGGCTACGAGAAGCGCGTGAAGGCCAACCTGGAGCAGCGTGCCGTCTCGCTGAACGTCGAGGAGTTCATCTACCAGGCCGAGGTGCCCGAGGAAGAGATCGTCCAGATCAAGAACGGCGAGCGCAAGAACGTCCGGCAGAACAAGCTGCCCGGCTACGTTCTCGTCCGCATGGATCTGACGAACGAGTCCTGGGGCGTCGTCCGCAACACGCCTGGTGTCACCGGCTTCGTCGGCAACGCGTACGACCCGTATCCGCTGACCCTGGACGAGATCGTCAAGATGCTAGCCCCGGAGGCGCAGGAGAAGGCCGCCAAGGCCGCCGCGGAAGAGGCCGGTCTGCCCGCGCCCGCCGTCAAGCGCACCATCGAGGTCCTGGACTTCGAGGTCGGCGACTCGGTCACCGTCACCGACGGTCCGTTCGCGACGCTGCAGGCGACCATCAACGAGATCAACCCCGACTCGAAGAAGGTCAAGGGCCTCGTCGAGATCTTCGGCCGCGAGACCCCGGTCGAGCTCAGCTTCGACCAGATTCAGAAGAACTGATCTTCTGAGCGAAAGCTTCCGGACAGGTCAGATCGCCCCGTCAAGGGCGGTCTGACCTGCTCGGTTTTCAGCCCCGCGCCGATACCCGTTATCGTGGTGCGGTATGCCTCCATCCGGATGACCGGATGGGCGGTGGAAAACTCTCACTAGGACCCGGAGAGAGCAATGCCTCCCAAGAAGAAGAAGGTCACGGGGCTTATCAAGCTCCAGATCAAGGCCGGTGCGGCCAACCCGGCTCCGCCGGTCGGCCCCGCGCTCGGTCAGCACGGCGTCAACATCATGGAGTTCTGCAAGGCCTACAACGCCGCGACCGAGTCGCAGCGTGGCATGGTCGTGCCGGTGGAGATCACGGTCTACGACGACCGCTCCTTCACCTTCATCACCAAGACTCCGCCGGCCGCGCGCCTCATCCTGAAGCACGCGGGCATCGAGAAGGGCTCCGGCGAGCCCCACAAGACCAAGGTCGCCAAGCTCACGGCTGCCCAGGTCAAGGAGATCGCCGAGCTGAAGATGCCCGACCTGAACGCCAACGACATCGACGCCGCCGTCAAGATCATTGCCGGCACCGCGCGTTCGATGGGCGTCACCGTCGAAGGCTGATCCAGCCACCCCCAGCACCACCAGTGGTAGGACCAAGCGCTGGTCCGCACCACGACTCCATGCCTGAAGCCGAAATACAGGAGCAGAAGTGAAGCGCAGCAAGACTCTCCGCGCTGCGGACGCCAAGGTCGACCGGGAGAAGCTTTACGCCCCGCTCGAGGCCGTCCGTCTCGCCAAGGACACCTCCACGACCAAGTTCGACAGCACTGTCGAGGTCGCCTTCCGCCTGGGTGTCGACCCGCGCAAGGCCGACCAGATGGTCCGCGGCACCGTGAACCTCCCGCACGGCACCGGCAAGACCGCCCGGGTCCTGGTCTTCGCGACCGGTGACCGTGCTGCGGCCGCGGAAGCCGCCGGCGCCGACATTGTCGGCGACGACGAGCTGATCAACGAGATCGCCAAGGGCAACCGCCTGAACGAGTTCGACGCCGTTGTGGCCACCCCGGACCTCATGGGCAAGGTCGGCCGCCTCGGCCGCGTGCTCGGTCCCCGTGGCCTGATGCCGAACCCGAAGACCGGCACCGTCACGATGGACGTCGCGAAGGCTGTCACCGAGATCAAGGGTGGCAAGATCGAGTTCCGCGTCGACAAGCACTCGAACCTGCACTTCATCATCGGCAAGGTCTCCTTCTCCGATGAGCAGCTGGTCGAGAACTACGGCGCGGCCCTGGACGAGATCCTTCGTCTGAAGCCGTCCGCCGCGAAGGGCCGCTACATCAAGAAGGCCGCCCTCAGCACCACGATGGGCCCCGGCATCCAGCTGGACTCGAACCGCACCCGGAACCTCCTCGTCGAGGAAGACCCGGCTGCTGTCTGAGCCTGACGGCTCACCGAGTGGCTCAGCGGGCCCCTCGCCTCCTTCACAGGGTGGCGGGGGGCCCGCTTCCGTGTTTCAGGCCATGGGAGGCCCAGCTCGCGATGCTGCGGGGCCGGGAGAAGCGCACACAGGTGGCACCGGCGGACCTGTGGACCTGGGGACCGACAAGGGCGCGCCCCCGGGCAGCGCGTGCCAGGAAGCTCTGGGACGCCGCCCCGGACGGCCTGGACCGCGACTCCTGAGGCGATTTGCCTCGGCTGCACCCCTTCACGTAGTCTTCTCCAGAAGCCAAAGACCGCTGGTCGTTGCCGTGCCCGTAAGGGTTCGGTGGCCGAAGGATCCGTTGAATGCGGACGACCCGCGTAGGTGACTGTGGAAGGTTCCCGGAACTCGTTCCGGTTGAGCCACGCCCTGGCGCCTATGCCGGGGCGTTTCTTATTTCAGCCCCTTCTGAGCGGTCCTCATCACCCGGAAGGAGGCGAACGCACCATGCCGACGCCCAACAAGGCTGCATCGGTAGCCGAGCTCAAGGACGCGTTCCAGAGCTCGAACGCCGCCGTGCTGACCGAGTACCGGGGTCTCACCGTCGCGCAGCTCAAGACGCTGCGTCGCTCCCTTGGTGAGAACGCCCAGTACGCCGTGGTGAAGAACACGCTGACCAAGATTGCGGCCAACCAGGCCGGGATCACCGCGCTGGACGAGCACTTCGCTGGTCCGACCGCGGTCGCCTTCATCACCGGTGACCCGGTGGAGTCGGCGAAGAGCCTGCGTGACTTCGCCAAGGACAACCCGAACCTCATCATCAAGGCGGGTGTCCTTGATGGTAAGGCGCTCACCGCCGATGAGATCAAGAAGCTTGCGGACCTCGAGTCCCGCGAGGTTCTGCTCAGCAAGCTGGCCGGCGCGTTCAAGGGCAAGCAGTCTCAGGCTGCCTCGCTCTTCCAGGCGCTGCCGTCGAAGTTCGTCCGCACCGCGGAAGCGCTTCGCGTCAAGCTCGCCGAGCAGGGCGGTGCCGAGTAATTCGGCTCGCGCATTGATCCACGCCGCCTAGTGCGTGGGTCGTAGCGGGCCGTTACGCCCGCCTCTATATACATCCGGCACCTGCCGAATTAGTGGAAGGATCGCCCATCATGGCGAAGCTCTCTCAGGACGACCTCCTCGCCCAGTTCGAGGAGATGACCCTCATCGAGCTCTCCGAGTTCGTGAAGGCCTTCGAGGAGAAGTTCGACGTCACCGCCGCCGCGGCCGTCGCCGCTGCCCCCGTGCAGGGTGGCCCGGTTGCCGACGCCCCCGAGGAGCAGGACGAGTTCGACGTCATCCTCACCGGTGCCGGCGACAAGAAGATCCAGGTCATCAAGGTCGTGCGTGAGCTGACCTCCCTGGGTCTGAAGGAGGCCAAGGACCTCGTGGACGGCGCTCCGAAGCCGGTCCTCGAGAAGGTCGCCAAGGAGGCCGCTGACAAGGCCGCCGAGTCCCTCAAGGCTGCCGGCGCGGCTGTCGAGGTCAAGTAACACCTCTGAGGCCCTCCAGGGCCTCATCCAAGGGCGATCACCCGTAAGGGTGGTCGCCCTTTGGCGTACCCGCAGTGCCTGACTTGCCCTGGTCTCGTTGGGGAGTAGGGTGATCATCGTTGCTCCGGAGCAGGGTCCGAAGATGATCCGCTCGGAGCAGGGGGCCTTGACGAACGGGACGCGGCGCAGCATTCTCAGACCCGTCGAGAGGTCGAGCCACCTCGATCCGAGATCTGAGGCATGGATCGACTACGAAGAGGGCAGTACTGATACGCGCTCTGTGTACGAGAGTCGCAGCGTTGGACGCGGTGTGGAACGACATGGGGAAGGCCTGTTGCCGGTTTCCGGAGACCTGGTCTGGACATCAGTGAGCCGAGTGGCTACACTGACCCTTTGCGCTGCCTGTTAGCTGTCCCCTGCCCGTCGCCAGGGACATGCCCACGCTTGAGCACACTTGATTGATCCACCCTGACCCGGCCATTCGGCTGGATTCGGGGGGCTTGTCTTCTGTGTCTGCTGGGACCGGTACGCGCGTAGTGAGTCCGAGCCCTCGGAAGGACCCCCTCTTGGCCGCCTCGCGCAACGCCTCGACCAATACGAACAACGGTGCCAGCACCGCCCCGCTGCGCATCTCCTTTGCAAAGATCAAGGAGCCCCTCGAGGTTCCGAACCTCCTGGCGCTGCAGACCGAGAGCTTTGACTGGCTTCTCGGCAATGCTGCCTGGAAGTCTCGCGTCGAGTCGGCGCTTGAGAGTGGACAGGACGTCCCCACCAAGTCCGGTCTGGAAGAGATCTTCGAGGAGATCTCGCCGATCGAGGACTTCTCCGGGTCGATGTCGCTGACCTTCCGCGACCACCGTTTCGAGCCGGCGAAGAACTCTGTCGACGAGTGCAAGGAGCGCGACTTCACGTACGCCGCTCCGCTGTTCGTCACGGCCGAGTTCACGAACAACGAGACCGGAGAGATCAAGTCTCAGACGGTCTTCATGGGCGATTTCCCGCTCATGACCAACAAGGGCACCTTCGTCATCAACGGCACCGAGCGTGTCGTCGTGTCGCAGCTTGTCCGCTCCCCTGGTGTCTACTTCGACTCCTCCATCGACAAGACGTCCGACAAGGACATCTTCTCCGCCAAGATCATCCCGTCCCGGGGTGCCTGGCTGGAGATGGAGATCGACAAGCGCGACATGGTCGGCGTTCGCATCGACCGCAAGCGCAAGCAGTCCGTCACCGTCCTCCTGAAGGCTCTCGGCTGGACCACCGAGCAGATCCTCGAGGAGTTCGGCGAGTACGAGTCCATGCGCGCCACCCTGGAGAAGGACCACACCCAGGGGCAGGACGACGCGCTGCTCGACATCTACCGCAAGCTGCGCCCGGGCGAGCCGCCGACCCGCGAGGCCGCTCAGACGCTGCTCGAGAACCTCTACTTCAACCCCAAGCGCTACGACCTCGCCAAGGTCGGCCGCTACAAGGTGAACAAGAAGCTCGGCGCCGATGAGCCGCTCGACGCCGGTGTGCTCACCACCGACGACGTCATCGCGACCATCAAGTACCTGGTCAAGCTGCACGCCGGCGAGACCGAGACCACCGGTGAGTCCGGCCGTTCGATCGTCGTCGAGACCGACGACATCGACCACTTCGGCAACCGTCGTCTGCGCAACGTCGGCGAGCTCATCCAGAACCAGGTCCGTACGGGTCTGGCTCGTATGGAGCGCGTCGTCCGCGAGCGCATGACGACCCAGGACGTCGAGGCCATCACGCCGCAGACCCTGATCAACATCCGGCCGGTCGTCGCCTCCATCAAGGAGTTCTTCGGCACCAGCCAGCTGTCGCAGTTCATGGACCAGAACAACCCGCTCTCGGGCCTGACCCACAAGCGCCGCCTGTCGGCGCTGGGCCCCGGCGGTCTGTCCCGTGAGCGGGCCGGCTTCGAGGTCCGTGACGTCCACCCGTCGCACTACGGCCGCATGTGCCCGATCGAGACCCCTGAAGGCCCGAACATCGGTCTGATCGGCTCGCTCGCCTCCTACGGTCGCGTCAACGCGTTCGGTTTCGTCGAGACCCCGTACCGCAAGGTCATCGAGGGTGTCGTCACCGACGAGGTCGACTACCTCACGGCCGACGAGGAAGACCGCTTCGTCATCGCCCAGGCCAACGCCGGCCTGTCCGAGGACATGCGCTTCACCGAGAACCGCGTGCTGGTGCGTCGTCGTGGCGGCGAGATCGACTACATCGCCGGCGACGACGTCGACTACATGGACGTCTCCCCGCGCCAGATGGTGTCCGTCGCGACCGCGATGATCCCCTTCCTGGAGCACGACGACGCCAACCGTGCCCTCATGGGCGCGAACATGATGCGCCAGGCCGTTCCGCTCATCAAGGCGGAGGCGCCGCTCGTCGGCACCGGCATGGAGTACCGCTGTGCGGTCGACGCCGGTGACTCGATCCGTGCGGAGAAGGACGGTGTCGTCCAGGAGGTCTCGGCCGACTACATCACCGTCGCCAACGACGACGGCACGTACACCACGTACCGCGTCGCCAAGTTCTCCCGCTCGAACCAGGGCACCTCGGTCAACCAGAAGGTCATCGTCAACGAGGGCGACCGGATCATCGAGTCGCAGGTCCTCGCCGACGGTCCCGCGACCGAAGAGGGCGAAATGGCCCTCGGCAAGAACCTGCTCGTCGCGTTCATGCCCTGGGAAGGTCACAACTACGAGGACGCGATCATCCTGTCGCAGCGCCTCGTGCAGGACGACGTCCTCTCCTCGATCCACATCGAGGAGCACGAGGTCGACGCCCGTGACACCAAGCTGGGCCCCGAGGAGATCACCCGGGACATCCCGAACGTCTCCGAGGAGGTCCTCGCCGACCTCGACGAGCGCGGCATCATCCGCATCGGTGCGGACGTCGTCGCCGGCGACATCCTGGTCGGCAAGGTCACGCCCAAGGGTGAGACCGAGCTGACCCCCGAGGAGCGCCTGCTCCGCGCGATCTTCGGTGAGAAGGCCCGCGAGGTGCGTGACACCTCGCTCAAGGTTCCTCACGGTGAGATCGGCAAGGTCATCGGTGTCCGCGTCTTCGACCGCGAGGAGGGCGACGAGCTTCCTCCGGGCGTGAACCAGCTGGTCCGCGTCTACGTCGCCCAGAAGCGCAAGATCACCGACGGGGACAAGCTCGCCGGCCGCCACGGCAACAAGGGTGTCATCTCCAAGATCCTTCCGATCGAGGACATGCCCTTCCTTGAGGACGGCACGCCGGTCGACATCATCCTGAACCCGCTGGGTGTCCCGTCCCGAATGAACCCGGGACAGGTCCTGGAGATCCACCTCGGCTGGCTCGCCAGCCGCGGCTGGGACGTCTCCGGGCTCGGCGAGGAGTGGGCCGAGCGTCTGAAGGTCATCGGGGCCGACCGTGTCGAGCCCGGTACCAACGTCGCCACCCCCGTGTTCGACGGCGCCCGCGAGGATGAGCTCGCCGGCCTCTTCGAGCACACCATCCCGAACCGCGACGGCGACCGCCTGGTCCTCCCGTCCGGTAAGGCGCGCCTGTTCGACGGCCGCTCCGGCGAGCCGTTCCCGGACCCGATCTCGATCGGGTACATGTACATCCTCAAGCTCCACCACCTGGTCGACGACAAGCTCCACGCTCGGTCGACCGGTCCGTACTCGATGATCACGCAGCAGCCGCTGGGTGGTAAGGCGCAGTTCGGTGGCCAGCGCTTCGGTGAGATGGAGGTGTGGGCGCTCGAGGCTTATGGCGCCGCTTACGCCCTCCAGGAGCTGCTGACCATCAAGTCCGACGACGTCACCGGCCGCGTGAAGGTCTACGAGGCCATCGTCAAGGGCGAGAACATCCCCGAGCCGGGCATTCCCGAGTCCTTCAAGGTGCTCATCAAGGAAATGCAGTCGCTCTGCCTCAACGTGGAGGTGCTGTCCTCGGACGGCATGTCCATCGAGATGCGCGACACCGACGAGGACGTCTTCCGCGCGGCGGAGGAGCTCGGTATCGACCTGTCCCGGCGCGAGCCGAGCATAGTATAAGAGGTCTGACGGGCATGACGGGGGGCTCGCTCAAGAGCCCCCCGTCATCCCCGGGACCGTTCAGACCATGATTGAGACTCGACCCCGAAAGAGGGATTGACGCACAGTGCTCGACGTCAACTTCTTCGACGAGCTGCGGATCGGCCTTGCCACCGCGGACGACATCCGAACCTGGTCGCACGGCGAGGTCAAGAAGCCGGAGACCATCAACTACCGCACCCTCAAGCCCGAGAAGGACGGACTCTTCTGCGAGAAGATCTTCGGTCCGACCCGGGACTGGGAGTGCTACTGCGGTAAGTACAAGCGTGTCCGCTTCAAGGGCATCATCTGCGAGCGCTGTGGCGTCGAAGTCACGCGCGCCAAGGTGCGTCGTGAGCGGATGGGCCACATCGAGCTTGCCGCTCCCGTCACCCACATCTGGTACTTCAAGGGCGTCCCGTCGCGCCTCGGATACCTGCTGGACCTCGCGCCGAAGGACCTCGAAAAGGTCATCTACTTCGCCGCGTACATGATCACGTTCGTCGACGACGAGCGTCGCACCCGCGACCTCCCGTCGCTGGAGGCGCACGTCTCCGTCGAGCGCCAGCAGATCGAGAACCGCCGTGACGCGGACCTCGAAGGCCGGGCCAAGAAGCTCGAGACCGACCTGGGCGAGCTCGAGGCCGAGGGCGCGAAGGCCGACGTACGCCGCAAGGTGCGCGAAGGTGCCGAGCGCGAGATGAAGCAGCTCCGTGACCGCGCCCAGCGCGAGATCGACCGCCTCGACGAGGTGTGGGCCCGCTTCAAGAACCTCAAGGTCCAGGACCTGGAGGGCGACGAGCTCCTCTACCGCGAGCTGCGTGACCGCTTCGGCACGTACTTCGACGGTTGCATGGGCGCCGCCGCGCTGCAGAAGCGCCTGGAGTCCTTCGACCTCGAGGAGGAGGCCGAGCGCCTCCGCGAGATCATCCGTACCGGCAAGGGCCAGAAGAAGACCCGTGCGCTCAAGCGCCTCAAGGTCGTCTCCGCGTTCCTGCAGACCAGCAACAAGCCCAAGGGCATGGTTCTGGACTGCGTGCCGGTGATCCCGCCGGACCTGCGTCCGATGGTGCAGCTGGACGGTGGCCGCTTCGCGACCTCCGACCTGAACGACCTGTACCGCCGCGTGATCAACCGCAACAACCGTCTGAAGCGTCTCCTCGACCTCGGTGCCCCCGAGATCATCGTGAACAACGAGAAGCGCATGCTTCAGGAGGCCGTGGACGCCCTCTTCGACAACGGTCGTCGTGGTCGTCCGGTGACCGGTCCCGGTAACCGGCCCCTGAAGTCCCTCAGCGACATGCTGAAGGGCAAGCAGGGTCGATTCCGTCAGAACCTTCTCGGTAAGCGTGTGGACTACTCCGCGCGTTCCGTGATCGTCGTCGGTCCGCAGCTGAAGCTGCACCAGTGCGGTCTGCCCAAGGCCATGGCGCTGGAGCTCTTCAAGCCGTTCGTGATGAAGCGCCTGGTCGACCTGAACCACGCGCAGAACATCAAGAGCGCCAAGCGGATGGTCGAGCGCGGCCGCACGGTCGTCTACGACGTCCTCGAAGAGGTCATCGCCGAGCACCCGGTTCTGCTGAACCGTGCGCCCACGCTGCACCGCCTCGGCATCCAGGCCTTCGAGCCCCAGCTGGTCGAAGGCAAGGCCATCCAGATCCACCCGCTCGTCTGCACCGCGTTCAACGCGGACTTCGACGGTGACCAGATGGCCGTGCACCTGCCGCTCTCCGCGGAGGCGCAGGCCGAGGCCCGCATCCTGATGCTGTCCTCGAACAACATCCTGAAGCCGGCCGACGGCCGTCCGGTCACGATGCCGACCCAGGACATGGTCCTCGGTCTGTTCTTCCTGACCACCGACGGTGAACTCCGTGACACCAAGGGCGAGGGCCGCGCGTTCGGCTCCACGGCCGAGGCGACCATGGCGTTCGACAACGGCGAGCTCGCGCTGCAGTCGGCCGTCGACATCCGCTTCCCGGTGGGCACCATCCCGCCGCGCGGCTGGGTGGCGCCGGTCGCCGAAGAGGGCGAGCAGGAGTTCCAGCCGGGCGACAGCTTCCGTCTGAAGACCACCCTGGGTCGCGCGCTCTTCAACGAGCTGCTGCCCGAGGACTACCCGTTCGTCGACTACTCGGTGGGCAAGAAGCAGCTCTCCGAGATCGTCAACGACCTGGCGGAGCGCTACCCCAAGGTCATCGTGGCGGCGACGCTCGACAACCTGAAGGCGGCCGGCTTCCACTGGGCGACCCGTTCGGGCGTCACCGTGGCCATCTCCGACGTCGTCGTGCCCGAGGCCAAGAAGGCCATCGTCGCGGGCTACGAGGCGATGGACGAGAAGGTCCAGAAGCAGTACGAGCGCGGTCTGATCACCAAGGACGAGCGCACGCAGGAGCTCATCGCGATCTGGACCAAGGCGACCAACGAGGTTGCCGAGGCGATGAACGCGAACTTCCCCAAGACGAACCCCATCTTCATGATGGTTGACTCGGGTGCCCGAGGAAACATGATGCAGATGCGACAGATCGCCGGTATGCGTGGTCTGGTGTCGAACGCGAAGAACGAGACCATCCCGCGTCCGATCAAGGCGTCCTTCCGTGAGGGCCTCACCGTTCTGGAGTACTTCATCTCCACGCACGGTGCCCGTAAGGGTCTGGCGGACACCGCCCTGCGTACCGCCGACTCGGGTTACCTGACCCGTCGTCTGGTGGACGTCTCGCAGGACGTGATCATCCGCGAGGAGGACTGTGGCACCGAGCGCGGTCTGAAGCTGAAGATCGCCGTTCGCGGCGAGGACGGCGTGCTGCGCAAGGCCGACGACGTCGAGACCTCGATCTACGCCCGCATGCTGGCCGAGGACGTCGTCATCGACGGCAAGGTCATCGCGCCGGCCAACGTCGACCTCGGTGACGTGCTCATCGACGCCCTGGTCGCCAACGGCGTCGAGGAGGTCAAGACCCGTTCGGTCCTGACCTGTGAGTCCGCGGTCGGCACCTGTGCCTTCTGCTACGGACGCTCGCTCGCCACCGGCAAGCTGGTCGACATCGGTGAGGCGGTCGGCATCATCGCCGCCCAGTCCATCGGTGAGCCCGGTACCCAGCTGACGATGCGTACCTTCCACACCGGTGGTGTGGCCGGTGACGACATCACGCAGGGTCTGCCGCGTGTCGTCGAGCTCTTCGAGGCCCGTACCCCGAAGGGTGTCGCCCCGATCTCCGAGGCCGCCGGCCGCGTGCGGATCGAGGAGACCGAGAAGACCAAGAAGATCGTCATCACGCCCGACGACGGCAGCGACGAGACGGCGTTCCCGATCTCGAAGCGCGCCAAGGTCATCGTGCACGAGGGCGACCACGTCGAGGTGGGCCAGAAGCTCACCATGGGTGCCACCAACCCGCACGACGTGCTGCGCATCCTCGGTCAGCGTGCCGTCCAGGTCCACCTGGTCGGCGAAGTCCAGAAGGTCTACAACTCGCAGGGCGTGTCGATCCACGACAAGCACATCGAGATCATCATCCGGCAGATGCTGCGCCGCGTGACGATCATCGAGTCCGGCGACGCGGAGCTCCTGCCGGGCGAGCTGGTCGAGCGGTCGAAGTTCGAGACCGAGAACCGTCGTGTGGTCACCGAGGGCGGTCACCCCGCCTCCGGCCGTCCGCAGCTGATGGGTATCACCAAGGCCTCGCTCGCGACCGAGTCGTGGCTGTCGGCGGCGTCCTTCCAGGAGACGACCAGGGTTCTGACGGACGCGGCGATCAACGCCAAGTCCGACTCCCTGATCGGCCTCAAGGAGAACGTCATCATCGGTAAGCTCATCCCGGCCGGTACGGGTCTCGCCCGCTACCGCAACATCCGGGTGGAGCCCACCGAAGAGGCCAAGGCCGCGATGTACTCGGCCGTCGGTTACGACGACATCGACTACTCGCCCTTCGGCTCCGGCTCCGGCCAGGCTGTCCCGCTGGAGGACTACGACTACGGCCCGTACAACGGCTGAGAGCTCGTATGAGGAAGCCCCCCGC